>JANPNS010000179.1:0-2949 GCA_031427575.1 Gallionellaceae bacterium | reverse complement strand
CCAATACATGCGAAAAAATCAGCAGATAGAGCAGCGCGGTCAGCACCGGCGACAGCACAGTCTGGAAAGCCACCTTCCACACGCGCAGCACTTCTTTGTAAAACAGGGTATAGAAACTAACCATTACGCCCCCGGCCGACTACTTGCATGAACACATCTTCCAGATCCGGCTGCTGCAAGGTCATCTCCAGCACCGCGACACCCGCCACGCGCAGCTCCGCCAGCACGGCTTCCAATGCCTGATAGGAAGGCAAAGTGAGCAGATAATCGTGCTCCGCCTGCTCCACCACCTGCGGCAATAATGCAGCAGGCAATGCGCCGGCCAGCTTGAGGCTGACACGACAGCCGACGATGCTGTTGAGCATATTTTGCGTGCTATCCAGCGCTACAATTTTGCCGTCCTTGAGCATGGCTATTCGATTGCACAATGCTTCTGCCTCTTCCAGATAATGCGTGGTCAACAACACCGTATGCCCATCGCGGTTGAGCTGCCGGATAAAGCGCCATAGTGATTGGCGAAGCTCTACATCCACTCCGGCAGTCGGTTCATCCAGCACGATTACCGGCGGTTTATGCACCAGCGCCTGCGCCACCAGCACCCGGCGCTTCATGCCACCTGACAGGCGACGCATATTGGTGTTGGCCTTGTCGGTCAAATCCAGATGGTGCATCACCTCGTCTATCCAGGCATCGTTATGGCGCAAACCAAAATAGCCGGATTGCAAACGCAGTGCTTCCCGTACCGTAAAGAAAGGATCAAACACCAACTCCTGCGGCACCACGCCAACCAGACGGCGGCTGGCACGATACTGAGTGACCACGTCATGCCCCAGGATAGACAGCTGGCCGCCATCGGGCAGCGCCAATCCGGCCAGCAAATTTATCAGTGTGGTTTTCCCGGCACCGTTGGGGCCAAGCAGCCCGAAGAACTCGCCCTGCTCGATACGCAAATCTATACCGCCCAATGCTTGCAGCTGCCCAAAGCGCTTATGCACCTGGCGGACATCAATAGCGGGAATCATCGGCAATAAATAAGAGGAGTGTCGCTCAAGCCGGCACGGCGTGGTCGTGGCATAAGGGCAGCAAATCCAGGACGCCATACAGCTTGGCCAGGCTTATTACATTCTCCGGCACATGCGCGAAACACAAGTTCACATTGCCGCGTCGCGCCTCGCGCAACCAGCCGAGCAACAGGCTGACGGCGGCAGAATCCACCGTCTCAACTTGAGCCAGATCAATCACCACCTCGACCTTCTCCCCCGCCAGTTGCGCGCCGATGTTAAACAATGCGGCGGCAGTCTCCATGGTCAGGTGGCCGGACACACGCAGGCAAGCCCCCTCCCGGCTAATCACTTGGATCCCGCCTGTTGCATCTTCGTGTCGGCAGCGGCCTGGTTTTTTTCCACCAGCGTTTTAATCAACCCGTCAATTCCACCCTGCTGGATTTGGTCGGAGAAGGTGCCGCGATAGCTGGTCACCAGACTGACGCCTTCGACCAGCAGGTCATACACCTTCCATCCGTCCGCCGTCTTCTCCATGTCGTAGTCCACCGGGACAGGCTGCCCGCCCGGCTTCACGATCACCGTCTTGACCGTTACCTCGGTGGCGTCAGCCGCCATCTTTAACGGCTTAACCTCCACGTTCTGGTCACGGTATACAGTGAACGCTTTGGTGTAGGTGCGCACCAGCATATTGCGGAACTCGGTCTCCAGAATAATTCTCTGTTCCGGCGTGGCAGTGCGCCAGTATTTGCCGACGGCGAGCCGGGTCATGCGCCTGAAGTTAAAATGCGGCAGCACCTTGGCATCCACCAATTCAAGAATTTTCTTCTGATTACCGGCCTGAACATCCTTGTCCTTCTTGACAATGTCCAGCACTTCCTGCGCGGTATTTTTGATTAAAATATCCGGGCCCAACATCTCGGCATCCACGTTCAGTGACCCACTCGCCAGCAACACAGCAAGCAACAGCACAACAATTTTATTCATGGGTTTTATTCATGGGTATCACCACTAAATGTCCAGGCCATTATGAGCCATCGGCCTTGTTATATAAAAACTTGCCTATCAAATCCTCCAGCACCACGGCGGACTGGGTTTTCTTGATGACCTCGTCAGCCTTCAGCATGTCGGTGTCGCCGCCCGGAACCAGGCCAATATACTGCTCGCCCAGCAACCCTGAAGTCAGGATGTTGGCAAAAGTGTCTGTGGGAAACTGGTAGCGCTTGTCTATGCTCATCACCACTTTCGCCTCATAACGTTCTGTATCAAGTGTGATTCTGGTCACCCGCCCCACCAGCACACCCGCGCTCTTGATGGAAGCCTGCGCCTTGAGGCCGCCGATGTTGGTGAAATACGCCTCTAGCTGATAGGACTCGGACACGTTATAGGTGCTCAAGTTGCCCACTTTTAGCGCCAACACGACCAGCGCGGCGAGGCCCGCCACGACGAACATGCCTACCCATAGATCCAGCGTGGTACGTTCCATACTAATCCCCTCGAAACATGAATGCGGTCAAAATAAAATCCAGTATCAGGATTGCCAGCGAAGACTCCACCACGGTACGCGTGGTCGCGCCGGACACCCCTTCAGCCGTGGGCGGCGCATCATAGCCTTCGAACAGCGCAATGACAGTGACTGCAACCCCGAACACCACGCTCTTGATCACACCGTTCAGGATGTCGTGTTGAAAGTCCACCGCAGACTGCATCTGCGACCAGAATGAGCCCGCATCCACGCCGATCAGCACCACCCCCACCACATAGCCGCCGAACACGCCCATGGCGGAGAACATCGCCGACAGCAGCGGCAGGGAGATGACTCCGGCCCAGAAACGCGGTGCTACCACGCGCGCAATGGGGTTGACTGCCATCATCTCCATCGCGGAAATCTGCTCGGTCGCCTTCATCAAGCCAATCTCAGCCGTCATCGCCGAACCCGCACGACTGG
>JANPNS010000178.1:0-4196 GCA_031427575.1 Gallionellaceae bacterium | reverse complement strand
CCCGCCAGCGCATCGAATGTTGCCGTCTGGACGCGGGTGTTGAAGCTGATTCATGTTTTTGTGCAAGCTCATTCACCTTGTTCCAGAAATCCTTTGAAGGGAGCTTGAGGGCAGGGATGAAATCATATTCCTGCATGTTTCCCGGTGCGAGCGTACCATCGAAGTCATAGGCAATCGCCATAGGAATAAGCTTTTTAGGCATGGTGCTCCTCCGTTGATGTAGGTAATCTCACCCGCCACTGGCCGGTGAGCAGTTTTTGCATCAGGCCGCGTTTTTGCGTTTTATATGCAGCCACTAGATTTTCAAGATAGATAATTTCTACTTTGGTCGCATCAAGTATGGATGCGATGCGATGCTGCTCAGAAAGTGGAGCAATGTTGACTGAGAATGATTCGATGTCGTTTTTCTGGATGTTTGGCAAGCCCGAACCAACACGCAAAGCCATCAACTTGCTTTGACGGCTTTTCAAATAATGAAACAAAAAGCGTGCATTGACTTGGTCGCTGATGTCTGTGAGTGCGTAGCAATGCCCGCCGCACCAGAATTTCTCGGTGAGAAAATTCACGTAACCACATGAGTTGCCGCCTTCGCTTATCGTGATGGTGTTTTCGAAAGCGTTCCACTTGTCGGTACACCCCGATGGGCTGATACCTCCATTAAGGGCATAATATCTGCCGTTATCGATCATTTCAGAGACATTGAGTTGCTGCCCCTTCTTAATCGTTGCAATATCACTTAAATGTTTTCGGCACCAATGCTTTTTTTGGGTAGGTCGATGAATCAGGGAAATTGAAAGCGCGGAATAAAGACGCTCCTGCGTGACAATTAGCCGCTCGGTTTTCTCTGTTGCCTCATCCCAAGCACAAAGTATGTTTGCAACCTGAGCCTGCTCATTGATCGGTGGCACTAGAATCGGAATGGACTCGACAGTACGCTGATTTATTTTTTTCATACTGCCGCTTGTGCCGGTCGCATGTTCTCGGATGAACTTCACAACACTGTCACTCTTCAAAATTGCTTCCAAATAATCCGGGTTTATCTTTTCTGGATCTGGGCGAAATCGCATCATCAAATCCGGGAAAGAACAGTTGTCTAACCCTCCCCGAAAGACACCTACACGTCCCACCTTGTCGAGTACATTGGATCGGCTTATCAGGAAGTCGCCTGGCTTAAGCATAAACCTATCAATGAGAGGTTCATTTAGTGGTGCTGGTTTTGCTCCTGCAAGGTCAAGCCCATATCCGTTCAATGCGGAGAGCCCAAGCACCCACTTGCCCGTGGGCATATCTGGGCATATCGGTGAATATCCATTTTGCGGAGACACATTCAACAGCTTCCCGAGCGGTACAATATTGATGTGCCGTGTTGTCATTTCTCCCCCCGCCTCTTACCTTCCAGCTTTGGCTTGTTAGCTTCCGTTGCTACGACTGGGTTAAGGTAGTTCTGAGGGCTGATTTCGGCCTTGGGCGAAGGGATAGACTGGATGATACGGAACAGCGTTTCGGTGTTGGCGACATCGGTATCGCGCTGCTTGCCGTCGGGTGCCGTGAGTTTCAACCGTACGATTTTTTCGTACGGTTGCCCGGAACCCGCCTCCTGAGCCAGTTTGCGCTTGAGGTCAGACCAATAGCGTTTGGGGATGGCCGATTCGGAAAGTATGCCCACCACATCAATGACCGAAAACCACCATTCGTTTTCATGCCAGGCGCGGCGTATGGCTTTTTCCTGAAACACGACAATGCGGTTAGCGCTGCTGATGGGGTGATTGGTCTTGGCGCGCTCGCTCATTTCTTCCCCCGCCGCTTGCCTTCCAGCCCCTTCACCACCCGGTCGAAATCAGATTCGATTTTCTGGGTCTTGTTGAATTCGGCGTACTCGGCCAGCGCTTTCTGGTCAGCCAGACTCTTGCTGATACGGCCTTTATCCGCCAGCACCTTGTATTCATTGAAGCTGAGGAATTTGTCCACGCTGGTCGCCATGTCGGCCATGTTCATCTGCACGCGGTTTTCGATGATGTTTTCGATGTAGTCGAAAAAGCCGGAGACGGTGCGTTCCAGCCGCGTGATTTCCGGTTCGGCCAAGTAGTTCTTGGCGATAGTGACATCGGAGGCCAGCACGCGACCTTGCGGAGCGTTTTTCCAGGTGCGCAAGCCCGCGTGGGGCGCGGTATGGTCGGCCTTGCTGTGTATGATTTCGGCAGCCGTATGTCCGGTGATGGCATAGTGGAATTTGTTCTGCACCATCGCATAGAAATTCTGCGTGAGGTCGGACTTGGGGTCGTAGTCCACGCTGCACTCGGCGAAAATGTCGGTAATCTGCTGATAAATGCGGCGCTCGCTGGCGCGGATGGAGCGGACCCTCTCCAACAGTTCCCGGAAGTAGTCTTCGCCAAATACCTGCTTGCCCTGCCTGAGGCGGTCGTCGTCCAGCACGAAGCCTTTCTTGATGTATTCCTTGAGGATTTGTGTGGCCCAGATGCGGAACTGCGTGGCGCGCTTGGAGTTCACCCGATAGCCGACGGCGATGATGGCATCCAGATTATAGTAGTCGATCCCTCGCCGCACGGTGCGCTCACCCTCGATTTGAACTGTTTCCATTTTGGAAATAGTTGCCTCGCGGCTTAGTTCGCCGCTTTCAAAGATGTTTTTCAAATGCTTGGAGATGCCCGGTGTCTGCACGCCGAACAATTCGGCAATCTGCGCCAACGTCAACCAAAGCGTTTCTGCGTGAACCAGGACTTTGACATGCACCTTCTCGTCATCCCCTGAATAAAGCAGGAATGGCATTTCAGTGCCGCCCTCAATTTGAGCAGGGCGGGTTGATATTGGACTGGATTTTTTTGTCATACGCCTAGCTCCTCAGGTAGCAGGCATATCGGGAAAGCCGATAGTCTTCGATTTCACGCTTGGCACCGGAGCCGATATCGACCATTTTCGCCGTTTGGGAAAAATGGTCATCGACTTCATTGCCCGACTGGCGACAAGCCTCCATCGCCTTCTCGATAACGCGCTTGAACTTGTCCCAGCCGGCATATTCCAGCAGCGGCTGCAAGTCACGCGCACCCCAAAATTCGTTGCCCTCGTCGTCGAACTGACGGATGCTCTCGAAGGTTGTGTGATGCTGATCGACAATGCGCTTGTCTGTCATACGCCCAACTCCTTCAAGTAGTTTTTCATCTTCGCCCGCACCTCGAGCAACTCAGCTTCCAACTGTTCGTTTTCCTTTTCCACCGCGGCAACGTCGATCTCCACTTCTTCCTCGAAGGTATCCACATAGCGCGGGATGTTGAGGTTGAAGTCGTTGTCGCGAATTTCCTCGAAGGTTGCGACGTGGGCATATTTGTCGATGTCCTTGCGCGCTTTGCAGGCATCGACAATTTTCTTGATGTGCGCTTCCGTTATGGCATTGTGGTTCTTGCCGGACTGGTAGTCGCGGCTGGCGTCGACGAATATCACATCGCGCCGTTTCTGGTTTGCGCCGCCTTTTTCGCGCGAGCGGTCAAATACCAGAATGGCTACCGGAATAGTGGTGGTGGGAAAAAGATTCGCTGGCAGGCCGATGACCATATCCAGCAGGTTGTCTTCGATCAGCTTCTGGCGGATGCGCCCTTCCGCTCCACTGCGGAATAACACACCGTGCGGCGCGACCACCGCAACGCGACCTTCTTTTTCCAGCGCGGCCTCGACCATGTGGCTGATAAATGCATAGTCGCCTTTGCTCTTGGGCGGAACACCGCGCCAGTAGCGGTTGAAACGGTCGTGCTCCGCATCTTCCGCGCCCCATTTGTCCAGCGAAAATGGCGGGTTGGCAACCACAATGTTAAATTTCATGAGCCGGTCATTCTCGACCAATGCCGGATTCGTCAGGGTGTTGCACCATTCGATGCGTGCGCTATCCATGCCATGCAGAAACATGTTCATGCGTGCCAGCGCCCAAGTGCTGCCGTTCGATTCCATACCGAACAGCGCGAAATCTCGCCCACCAATTTCGCGGGCGGCTTCGACCAGCAGGCCGCCGGAACCGCAGGCCGGATCACAAATGCGGTCGCCAGCTTTCGGTCTGACCAACTGCGCTAGCAGCTCGGAAACCTTGTGCGGCGTATAAAACTCGCCTGCTTTCTTGCCAGCATCGGAAGCGAATCGCTCGATCAGATAAATATAGGTGTTGCCGATCACGTCTTCCGAAACACGGCTCG
>JANPNS010000177.1:0-3222 GCA_031427575.1 Gallionellaceae bacterium | reverse complement strand
CCGGGCACTCTCGCCGGGTCGCCGATCTGGCGCGCACGCTTGCGCAGAAGATGGGCATGAGAGCTGCGGAAGTGCAGGACATTATTATAGCCGGATTGCTGCTCGATGTAGGAAAAATCGGCCTGCCGGATCGTCTGCTGGACAAGCCGTTCCACAGCTTGAGCGCAGATGAGCGCACAGAAGTGATCAAATTCACGATCAAGGGCGAGATGGCATTGATGGCACTGGAGCAACTGCAAGGCGCGGCGAAATTGATCCGCAGCCACCGCGAACGTTTCGACGGAATCGGCTATCCGGATCATTTCGCTGGTCTGGCTATTCCACTCGGTGCGCGCATTCTCGCACTGGTCGAGGATTACGACACTGCGTTGATGGGAACGAGTTTTGTCAAACCGCTGAAACCCGCAGATGCCTCGCTGCTGATCCAGGACGGCAAAGGCAAGGGTTACGATCCGGCGGTGGTGGATGCTTTTTTGAACGAGACCGGCAAGGGTCGTACGGCAAGCGATGGCACCTTGGCCTTAACGTTGCGTTCTGGACAGCTCAAACCGGGCATGACGCTTGCACGGGATTTGATTGCGCGGAATGGCGTGATGCTGTTAGCCAAAGATTATGTGCTGAACGAACAATTCATCGAACAGATCATGAGCTTTGAGCGCATGGACGGACACCCGCTTACTGTCTATGTCCATACCAACGCAATTAAGCAAGGCTGACTGAAGCAGTAAACGACCATGGCCGAACTCGACGAAACAGCGCGCAAACTGACCATCAAGCTGGTCTATTACGGCCCGGCCATGAGCGGCAAAACCACCAATCTGATGCATTTACATGATTTGTTGAACCCGGAACTTAAGGGTGAAATCATGACACTGGAAACACAGAATGACAGGACATTATTTTTCGATTTGCTGCCGCTGGGTTTTCGTACACCCTCCGGCTGGCTGATCAAACTCAAGCTGTATACGGTTCCCGGACAGGTGGTGCATGACGCGACGCGCAAAGCAGTATTGTCACGCGCGGATGGGATGGTATTCGTGGCCGATTCTCAACGTAACCAGGGCATCAATAATTCTGAATCGTTCCAGAACCTGGAAGACAATGTCAGACGCGTTGGCCTTGATTTTAATACCCTGCCACTGGTCGTGCAATTCAACAAACGCGACCTGCCCAACGTGTTGAGCGAAGAAGAGATACGCGGACGCTGGTCTGCTGCGCCATGGCCATTGCTAATGGCCTCAGCGTTGAATGGCACGGGCGTGCGGGAAACATTCATCAGTTTGCTGGAGGCGGTTTATCCTGCACTGGACAGAAATTTCTCCATGCAACAGATGCTGGGTATCGATGCCCATTCTTTTATTAAGGCCGTGACAGGAGAGCCGCTTGGACATTCGCTCTAAAGGATATGACCGGAAAGGATATGACCGGACACTCAGTTTGCGCGAGCTGCTGTGCGGCAGCGTAGCAGACAAATTACAGGCAGCACTGAGTGCATTGCTGGGTGCTGCGGTTCGTATCGTGTCTGCAGATGGCGCGTGGGTGATGGGTGATACGCCGCCATTGCCAGGCAATATACACAGATGGCCACTGCTGCATGATCTGGAAACGGTCGGCTATGTTGAGACAGGGTCCGCAGACGAGGCAAAAATGCGCGCGGCCGTCGTCATTCTGGATGCCATTATGCGTGCCGGTGCGCGTTACTTCATGGCGTCTGAGATGCATATCGAAGTCGTGAACGCGGACTTTGAGGAACTGAAAAACAAGCATGCAGCGCTGGCGGAGTCAGAGGGGCGCTACAAGGCGCTGGCAGAAAATCTGGAAGAGCGTGTCAGGGAGCAGCTAAGTACCCTCGCATCGACCCACCGTCAGCTTTACCAGGCTGAGAAAATGGCCTCGGTCGGGCAGTTGGCGGCAGGTGTGGCGCACGAGATCAATAACCCGATCGGTTTTATCCGCAGCAATCTGGGCACGGCGCAATCCTATGTGCAGAAATTCCTCAGTGTCAGCGCGCATGTCAAGTCTAGCGGCGATGCGGCACTCCTCGCTGCATGGCAGGCCGCCGACCTCGATTTCACACTGCAAGACTTTCCTTCGCTGTTGCAGGAAAGCATGGATGGAGCAGACCGCGTGGCACGTATTGTTGTTGCTCTCAAAGGCTTCTCGAATGTAGATCAGGCTGAGGAAGAGAGCGTTAATCTCAACGATTGCATAGAGTCTGCATGCAATGTGGCTGCCAACCAGGTCAACAGCCGCGCGGAGCTGAAACTGAGGCTGGGCACGTTGCCGCTTTTGCGCTGTAATGCGGGACATCTGAGCCAGGTGTTCCTCAACCTGCTGCTCAATGCGGCGCATGCGATGAATGCGAAGGGGCGCGGTGAGATTCTTATCCAGAGTGGTGTCGAGAATGAGCAGATCGTCATTCGCTTCACGGATAGCGGCAGCGGCATCCCGCCTGAAGTGTTGCCGCGCATCTTCGATCCGTTCTTTACCACCCGCGACGTGGGGTCAGGTACTGGCCTGGGGCTGACAGTGAGCCGCGACATCATCACGGCGCATGGTGGTAACATCGAGGTCAGCAGCGAGCTCAATACGGGCACAACCTTTACCCTCCATTTACCGATCAAACGGGAGAATTCATAGCATGGCCGTTTCCAATTACGCATCTCTGTTTACCGGCGCCACGCCAGTCGAAAACGAAGCAACGCCTCAACGCCCCGTCAACACTGGTTACCGCATACTGCTGGTGGACGACGAACCGAACGTGCTCAAATCCTTGCAGCGTATATTCCGCCAGGAAAATTATGAGGTGGTAACGGCTGCCAGCGGGCATGAGGCGCTTGCCTTGTTGAGCAAAGAACCGTTCCATCTGATGATCTCGGACTACATGATGCCGGGTATGACCGGTGCGGAATTGCTGAAACAGGTCAAGGTGCAGAAGCCGGAGATTATCCGCATTATGTTGACAGGCCACGCTAATACAGATGCCGTAATGGGTGCCATCAACGAAGGTGCGGTGTATAAATTTATTCTCAAGCCGTGGAACGACGATGATTTGCGTGTGACCGTTGCGCTGGCGCTGGAGCAATATGATCTGATCCAGAAGAATAAGGCATTGCAACTGGACAATACGAAGAAATCCAAAGAGATCAGCGCTCTCGCCAAGTTGACAGTCAGTAACCGCAGCCAGTTGGCCATCATGCTCAACAAAAAGAATCTGCTTAC
>JANPNS010000176.1:0-7732 GCA_031427575.1 Gallionellaceae bacterium | reverse complement strand
GTCATGCCCGGCTCGAGGTCCATGATACGCGCCATGATCTCGCCCACTTCGCCGGGCGTGTAGAACTCGCCCGCGCTCTGCCCGCCGCCCTCGGCAAACTTACGGATGAGGTATTCGTAGGTCGCAATTTTTTGCTCGCGCCTTGTCTCGCTTAGGATTTTGAATTTTTAGAGGTGCCCTCAATTCGTCGGGTGCAATAAATTGCAATCCTACTGTTTTTCGCCTAAATCCAGATGCCGCACATAGTGGCAGGTATAACCCCCGTGATTTTTGACCAGATACTTCTGGTGATATTCTTCGGCACGGAAAAATTCCTTGAAGGGCACCACTTCGGTAACGACTTTGGCCTTCCACTCGCCGGAAGCGTCCACGGTTTTAATTACTTCTTCCGCAGTGTGCTTCTGCTCGTCGCCAACATAAAAAATCGCTGAACGGTATTGCGTGCCGATGTCATTGCCTTGCTGGTTGCGCGTGGTCGGGTTGTGCATCCGGAAAAATTCAAACAGCAAGTGGCGGTAGCTGAGCTGCTGCGGGTTGAACACAACCTTCAGCGATTCCGCATGACCAGTGCGGCCGGTTTTCACTTGCTCATAAACTGCGTTCGATGTGTTGCCGCCGGTATAGCCAACTTCCGTTTCCCGCACGCCGGGAATGAGCCGCACCAGCTCTTCCATGCCCCAGAAGCAGCCACCGGAGAGATAGGCGGTTTGTTGAGTGGCTTGATTGCTTGTGGTCATGGTTGCTCCTTTTCCAGTATTTCAACTTGAGTGAGCAGGGAAAGGCGATCGTTTCTTGCGACTGTCTTCCAATCACGATTGGTCAGCGCACCTTCAATTGCCCACAACAGGTTTAAGCTCGGTACACAACCTGCACGCTTCACGGCAACAAAAGCTGCTGCTGCGCCTTTTGCCTGCAATTGATTTCGCGATTGGATTCCGGCTGCATGGAGCATCTCTTGTGAGCGCTTGCCGAGATTTTTGAGATATTTAATCATGAGCACGATGAACTACCGCTTTTCCTTTTTCATCGCCCGCTGCGCTTCGCGCTGTCCTTCGCGTTCTTTTTCAGTAGCCCGCTTGTCGTGCTGTTTTTTGCCTTTTGCCAGGCCGATTTCCAGTTTGACGAGTCCGCCCTTGAAGTGCATGTTGAGTGGCATCAGCGTGTAACCGGCGCGTTGCACCTTGCCGATCAGCTTGTTAATTTCTGCCTCGTGCAGTAATAGCTTGCGCGTACGCACCGGGTCGGGAACGATGTGGGTGGAGGCGGCGGTGAGCGGGCTGATGTGCGAGCCGAACAGGTACAGCGCGCCGTCCTTTACCGTGACGTAGGCTTCCTTGAGGTTGGCGCGTCCGGCACGGATCGCCTTGACCTCCCAGCCTTGCAGCATGAGGCCAGCCTCGTAGCGATCTTCGATGAAGTAGTCGTGAAATGCTTTTTTATTTTGGACGATGCTCATATCTCGTATATTCTATCAGCTTTGCCCACCCTCCTTTTTTCCGATTTCTGATGGAAAGGAGCACAAGGCGGCGAGTTCGAAAAACTTTTGGCCGGGCACCCGGATGAGGTGACGGTGCGTGGTTGTTGCCGATTCATCGGCTTTAGTGTCAATTCCACACGCAGCTTGCTGCGTAGTGGATTGCCTGCCTTTGGTACAACCACGGCCTACCCTTTGCGGGTGAAGACAGCACATACAGTACGGCTAGGAGCCGAGGATGAAGCTAACGCAGTGATCGTTTCTATCAGGAATTGGAAGCATGGCTCAGGTTGAAAAGTCGGTACTCGTTCCCTATAGCGCGGAGCAGATGTTCGCGCTGGTGGATAATGTGGCGGAATACCCGCAGTTTCTACCGTGGTGTGGTGGTGCCAGTGTCAATTCGGTAGCGGGCAACACGGTGCATGCGACCGTGCATATTGATTATCACCACATCAAACAGAGTTTTACCACGGAGAATGTGCGGCAGGTTCCCCATCGCATTGACATTACGCTCAAGGATGGCCCTTTCAAGAATCTTGATGGCTGTTGGCATTTCATACCTCTTTCCGAATCTGCCTGTAAAATAGAGCTTAGTCTGCATTATGAATTTTCCAGCAGGTTGCTGGAAAAAGTGTTCGGCCCGATTTTTTATTACATCGCCAACACCTTTGTGGATGCCTTTGTGCATCGTGCGGAAAAGGTTTATGCCAGCAAATGAGTGGCAAATTATTTCGGGCTTACCCATGTTAGATTACGATTTGCATTGTCATTCCACGGTATCTGATGGCTTGCTGTCGCCCACCGATCTGGTGGCGCGCGCGGCAGGGCGGGGAGTGAAGTTTCTCGCGTTGACCGACCATGACGATGTCTCAGGCTTGGCCGAGGCGTCGCATGCTGCTGCGCTGCATGGCATGCAGTTGATCAATGGAGTTGAGATTTCTGTGACCTGGCGCAGCTACACGCTGCATATTATCGGTTTACATATTGATCCCGCCCATGTACCGCTGGCCGAGGGCTTGCGCGCTATCCGCAGCGGGCGCGGCGCACGCGCGCAGCTGATGGCGGAATCGCTGGCCAAGACGGGTATCGGTGGTGCGCTGGCGGGGGCTTACCGTTTCGCGAACAATCCCGGCATCATCGGACGCACGCATTTCGCACGGTTTCTGGTGGAAGCCGGCCATTGCAAGGATGTGAAGAGCGTGTTCAAGAATTATCTGGTCAAGGGCAAACCCGGTTACGTAGCCCATGAATGGGCGGCGTTGCCGGACGCGGTGCGCTGGATATGCGGCAGCGGGGGTGTGGCCGTGCTGGCGCATCCGGGCCGCTACACGGCGGGGCGCAAGGCGATGGGTCAGAAGACGCTGCGTGAATTGCTGCGCGAATTTGCCGATCTGGGCGGGCAGGGCATAGAGGTGGTCAGCGGGAGCCACACGCCGGAGCAATATGCCGAGTTTGCGCGTTATGCCAAGGAGTTTGATTTGTTTGCCTCGTGCGGCTCGGATTTTCACGGGCCGGGTGAAAGCTATCGTGACTTGGGGCATCTGCCCGATTTTCCTTTGGACTGCCGCCCAATATGGCAAGCATGGGAAGCAGTGCCAGCGTAAAATATTTTTATGGCACAATTTTTTACCATCCATGCGGATAACCCCCAGCCGCGCCTGATCAAACAAGCCGCCGCTCTGCTGCGCGATGGTGCGGTGATAGTCTATCCCACTGACTCCTGCTACGCGCTGGGCTGCCATCTCGGCGACAAGGATGCGGTCGTGCGCATCCGCCAGATACGCGGCCTGGATGATAATCACTACATGACGTTGATGTGCCGCGACCTGTCCGATCTGGCTCGCTATGCGCGGGTGGACAATGTGCAGTTTCGCTTGTTAAAGAACAACACGCCGGGCAGCTACACTTTCATTCTGGATGCCACCAAGGAAGTACCCAGACGATTGCAGCATCCCAAGCGCAACACCATCGGCATCCGCATTCCAGACCACCCTGTGGCGCTGGCGCTGTTGCAGGAATTGGGCGAACCTTTGCTAAGCACTACGCTGATCTTGCCAAACGAGGAGCAGCCGCTGAATGATGTCGAGGAAATTCGTGACCATCTCGATCATCTGGTTGATCTGGTGCTGGATGGCGGGGCGGTCGGACTGGAGCCCACCACAGTGATCGACCTGACCACAGATACCCCCGCAGTGCTGCGGCGCGGCAAGGGTGACGTTACGCCATTTTCTACTGAGGACTATTTTGCAGATTGATGAATTAGTACAAACCATCGCCCTCGCGGCCATTCCGGTGCTATTTGCCATCACCCTGCACGAAGCGGCGCACGGCTATGTGGCGCGCTATTTCGGCGATATGACCGCTTTTCAAGCGGGGCGCATCAGCCTCAATCCCTTGCGCCATATCGATCCGCTTGGTACGGTATTGCTGCCGCTGCTTACCATGTGGATGGGCGGCATTCTGTTTGGCTGGGCCAAGCCGGTGCCGGTTAACTTCGCCGCGCTGCGCCACCCCAAGCAGGACATGCTGTGGGTGGCGATTGCCGGACCGGCTGCGAATCTGCTTATGGCGCTGGGTTGGGCCTTGCTCTATAAAATTGCCTGGTCATTTCCGGGGAATTATTTTGCCGAGCCGCTGATGGGCATGGCCGAATGGGGGATGAAAATAAATGTCGTGCTGATGGTGTTGAACCTGTTGCCGCTGCCGCCGCTGGATGGCGGGCGTGTTGCGGTCAGCATGTTGCCGCACCGCCAGGCATCCCAGTTGGCGCGGATCGAGCCATATGGCTTGTTCATCCTGATTTTTTTGGCGGTCACGCCGATCCTGGGATGGATTTTGAGGCCGTTGATAAATATTGCGTATGATGTCATTCAACTTATTTTTGGACTGTAACAACAACTATGTTTGCTGATCGCGTGTTATCTGGAATGCGTCCTACCGGAGGCCTGCATCTTGGCCATTACCACGGCGTACTGAAAAATTGGGTAGAGATGCAACAGGAGTTTCAGTGCCTGTTTTTCGTGGCCGACTGGCACGCACTGACGACACATTATGATACGCCCCAGATCATCGAGCAGAGCGTGTGGGATATGGTGGTTGATTGGCTGGCGGCAGGGGTTGACCCGGCGCGGGCCACGCTGTTCATTCAATCCAGGGTGCCGGAACACGCCGAGCTGCATCTGCTGCTGTCGATGATCACGCCGCTGGGCTGGCTGGAGCGAGTGCCGACCTACAAGGATCAGCAGGAAAAATTGTCGGAAAAGGACTTGAGCACCTATGGCTTTCTTGGCTATCCCCTGCTGCAAAGCGCGGATATTCTGATCTACCGCGCCACGCAGGTGCCGGTGGGCGAAGACCAGGTGCCGCACATTGAGTTCACGCGCGAAATTGCACGCCGCTTCAATCACATTTACGGGCGCGAACCGGGTTTCGAAGAAAAGGCCGAGGCCGCTGTCAAGAAACTGGGCAGCAAAAAGGCCAAACTGTACAACGAGCTGCGCACGCGCTTTCTGGAACGCGGCGATGGCGAAGCGCTGCAATCCGCCAAATCGTTGCTGGAAGAACAGCAAAGTCTCAGCATGGGCAATCGCGAACGCTTGTTCGGCTATCTCGAAGGGGGTGGCAAGATGATTTTATCCGAACCGCATGCCATGCTCACTGCGGCTTCAAAAATGCCGGGTCTGGACGGGCAGAAAATGTCCAAGTCTTATAACAACACCATCAGTCTGCGCGAAGACGAGGCCAGCGTGACCAAAAAAATTCGCACCATGCCGACCGATCCGGCGCGCGTGCGCCGCAGCGATGCAGGCGATCCCGACAAATGCCCGGTGTGGCCATTGCATCAGGTATATTCCACTACTGATACCAAGGAATGGGTGCAAAAAGGCTGTCGCAGTGCGGGCATAGGCTGCCTCGAATGCAAACAGCCGGTGATACAGGCAATTCTGGATGAGCAGAAGCCGATGCGGGAGCGGGCGCAACAGTATCTGGATGACCCGACATTGGTGCGCAATATTATTTCCGATGGATGTGAGAAGGCACGCAGGCTGGCCAGCGTGACCATGCGCGATGTGCGCGAGGCTATGGGGCTGAGTTATAGTTAATCAATCATGATAGAAGCAACCTTGCAAAACACCCCTGTTGTCCGTATCCACGGTGAATTACTGCTGCAGATGCCGCAGGATTTATATATTCCGCCGGATGCGCTGGAGGTGGTGCTGGAGACTTTTCAGGGGCCGCTGGATTTGTTGCTGTACCTGATCCGCAAGCACAATCTGGACGTGCTCGACATTCCGATGGCGCAGTTGACGCTGCAATACATGGGTTACATCGAGATGATGCAGAGCAATCGCATGGAGCTGGCGGCTGAGTACCTGCTGATGGCGGCTGTGCTGATCGAGATCAAGTCGCGCATGTTGCTGCCGCGCCCACGCAAGGTGAGCGAGGAAGAGGGCGGAGAGGATCCGCGTGTCGAGCTGATGCGCCGTCTGCTGGAATACGAACAGATGAAACTGGCCGCGCAGAAGCTGAACGAACTGCCGCAGGCCGGGCGCGATTTTGAACTGGTGCAGGTATTGATCGAGCGCACGGTTGAGCAGCGCCTGCCGAATGTGGCCGTGGAAGATTTGCGCCAGGCGTGGCTGGCGTTGCTGGCGCGCGCAAAATTGAATGCCCATCACAAGGTCAGGCGCGAAGAATTGTCAGTGCGCGAGCAGATGACGCGCCTGTTGCGCCAGTTGCGGCACGGCGAGTTCGAGACATTTGAAAATTTGTTCGACGTCAGCGGCGGCGTTCCGCAACTGGTGGTCACCTTCATCGCCATTCTGGAATTGGCCAAGGAAGCCCTGGTCGAGATTACACAAAGCGAAACATTGGGGAATATTTATGTCAGAGCAAGCAGAAGTCTTAGCGCAGTCGAGTAATCTCCCCTCTCCCACGGAGGCAGGGGAAGAAAGCAATGGCATGGCAGAGGTTGCCGTTCCGGCGACACCTACCTTCATTCCAGCCCTCTCCCAAGGTGAGAGGGCAAAAATGCTGCGCGTACTGGAAGCAGCATTGCTCACCACGCAAGAACCCCTGTCTCTGGCTGAGCTGAAAAAGTTACTCAATGTGCCGCTGGAAAGCCATTTCATCGAAGAGTTGCTGGAGCAACTGGCGCAGGAATATACCGAACGTGGGGTGGAACTCAATCAAGTGGCGAATGGCTGGCGCTTCCGCGCCCGCCCCGAAATGCAGCCTTATCTGGATCGTCTCAACCCGCAGCGGCCGCCGCGCTATTCGCGCGCAGTAATGGAAACTCTTGCCATCATTGCTTACCGCCAGCCGGTGACGCGCGGCGACATAGAAGAAATACGCGGCGTGGCAGTGTCCTCGCAAATATTAAAAACCCTGGAAGCACGCGGCTGGATAGACGTGGTCGGCACGCGTGATACACCCGGCAAGCCTTCTTTGTACGCCACCACCAAACAACTGCTGGATGACCTCAATCTGCGAACCTTACAGGAGCTTCCTCCGCTGGAAGAGATAGGTAATCTGCTAGAACAAGACATGAACGTAGGGGCGTGATTCATCACGCCCATTGCGACAATGACGGCGCATAAAAAATAAGGCGCGATAAATCACGCCCCTACGCGGTTGGTATTCTTCCCATATAGACCACGATCATGACCGCAGCCCTCAAACCCGCAGGCCGCACCCTGGCCGAATTCCAACCGCTTAAACCAGCGGAAGAGAAACTGCTGTCGGCCTGTCGGCAGGGGGTGGCGGCGCGCATCTCGGAGAAACGCCCCGAAGCAGCGAGCGACGACAACACCGTGCGCGCTGCTTTCCTGCGTTTTCTCGCCCTGGGCGGAGATGAATTAGCCCCGGTGCATGAACACGGCGTTGAACTATTCGGTGCCTGGATCGAAGGCAAGCTGGATATGAAAGCAGCCAGAGTTCCTTCTGATCTTATTATCGGGCTTTGTCACTTCGACAGTACCCCCCCATATTTCGTAGCACAAGAATCGCGGGGTCGCTTAATCTTGGCGGTTGCCAGCTTCCCGGCCTTGATGGGGATAGGCTTGTTTGCGAGGGTGGTCTATTCCTGCGCCAAGGCTTCACCGCCACAGGAGAAGTGGGACTACTGGGGGTCCAGATCGGCAGTGACCTCGATTGCAGCGGTGCGAAATTCGACGGCAAGGAGGGCGATGCACTGTCGGCAGATGGAACTGTGATTAAGGGCAGCGTATTCCTGAATGAAGACTTCACCGCCACGGG
>JANPNS010000175.1:0-1731 GCA_031427575.1 Gallionellaceae bacterium | reverse complement strand
GTGGCTGGATAAAGCCGGGTGCCGGAGCCGCCGGCGAGAATGATGCCTTTACGTTTCATGGTGTTCCCTGTGAGACTAATTCATCCACCAAACGCCGCATATGGTAGCGCCAGTCGGGCAGATAGAGGTTAAAGGTGTTGCTCAGTTTTGTTGTGCTCAATCGTGAATTTTTTGGCCGCACGGCAGGCAGTGGATAGGCTTCGCTGGCGATAGGAAGCACGGCTGCCGGTAGAACTTTTAGCTTGATGCCGTGAGCCTGCGCCAATTCCAGCACATGCTGCGCATAACCATGCCAGGTGGTGTCACCACTTGCCACCAGATTATAGGTTCCCGAAAATGCGGCGGCGGAATTTTCCGGCTGTCCAATATTTTTTTGGCCGATGCGATACAAGGCCAGAGCCGTGACGTCTGCAATCAGTTCGGCGCTGGTTGGCGCGCCATACTGATCAGCAACTACTTTCAATTCATCCCGTTCTTGGGCCAGCCGCAGCATGGTCTTGACGAAGTTGTTGCCGCGTGCAGCATAGACCCAACTGGTGCGGAAGATCAGATGCTTTGCATGCGACTTTACTATGAGCTGGTCGCCTTCCAGCTTGGTTCTGCCGTACACCGACAGCGGGCGGGGCAGGTCGTCCTCGGTATAGGGGGAAAGTTTCTCGCCATCAAAGACGTAGTCGGTCGAATAATGCACCAGCCAGGCATTTAAACGATGCGCCTCTTCCGCCAGCATGCCGACTGCCTCGGCATTGATGCGCTGAGTTTTGTCTGGTTCGGATTGCGCTTTATCAACTGCGGTGTAAGCAGCAGTATTCACCATGACATCCGGCTGAACTTGGCGAACCAGTTGACGTATCTGGTCAATGTTTTCGAAATCTGCCTGCTGCTTACCCAACGCAATCAATTCGCCTAATGGCGCAAGCGCACGTTGCAACTCCCAACCGACCTGACCGCCTTTTCCGAAAAGCAGGATTTTCATGCGACGTACTGCCGCTGCACCCACTCGCGATAAGCGCCGCTGGTGACGTTGTGCGCCCACTGCTGATTAGCCAGATACCAGCGCACGGTCTTGCGAATACCGGTAGCAAAGGTTTCCGCAGGTTTCCAGCCCAGATCTCTTTCAATCTTGCTGGCATCAATGGCGTAGCGGCGATCATGGCCTGGCCTATCCTTGACGAAAGTAATTTGCTGCGCATAACTTTTGCCATCAGCTCTGGGGTGCAGTTCGTCCAGAATGGCGCACAGCGTATTGACCACTTCCAGGTTGGCCTTTTCGTTCCAGCCGCCAATGTTGTATGTTTCTCCCAAACGACCTGCCTCCAGTACGCGGCGGATGGCACTGCAATGATCGGCGACGTACAACCAGTCGCGGATTTGCTGGCCGTCACCATAAACAGGTAGAGCTTTGCCAGCCAGCGCGTTATGAATGACCAGCGGGATGAGTTTTTCCGGAAAGTGGTAGGGCCCGTAATTGTTGGAACAATTCGTGGTCAGCAGCGGCAAGCCATAAGTGTGGTGATAAGCCCGCACCAGGTGATCGGAGGCCGCCTTGGAAGCCGAATACGGGCTGTTAGGCTGATACGGATTGGTTTCTTGAAAGGCAGGGTCGTCTTTGCTTAATGAGCCATAAACTTCATCGGTAGAAACGTGCAGAAAGCGAAAGTTAGTTTGATCCGCTTGCGGTAACACATTCCAATAGGCACGAACTGATTCAAGCAAATGGAAAGTGCCAAC
>JANPNS010000174.1:0-2916 GCA_031427575.1 Gallionellaceae bacterium | reverse complement strand
TGTGGCGGATGCGCGCCAAGCGGTGGCGGAGCAAGTGAAATTCCCGCCCGGCTATTACGCGACCTGGAGCGGGCAGTTCGAATACATGGAACGCGCCGCCGCCAAGATGAAGATCGTGATACCGATCACCTTGCTGATCATTTTCCTGCTGCTGTATCTCAACTTCGGGCGCATCACGGAATCGCTGATCGTGATGCTGTCGGTGCCGTTCGCGCTGGTCGGCGGCGTGTGGCTGCTGTGGCTGCTCGATTACAACCTGAGCGTGGCGGTGGCAGTAGGCTTCATCGCGCTGGCCGGTGTGGCGGCCGAAACCGGCGTGGTAATGTTGATCTACCTCGACCATGCCATGAGCAAATTGCGCGAGCAATGTACCGCCGAGAACAGGCAATTTGCAATTGCCGATTTGTATGCGGCAGTCATGGAAGGCGCGGTCGAGCGTGTGCGTCCGAAAATGATGACCGTGGTGGCAATCATGGCCGGCCTGCTGCCCATCATGTGGGGCAGCGGCACCGGCTCCGAAGTGATGCGCCGCATCGCCGCACCTATGGTCGGCGGTATGATTTCCTCGACCATTTTGACGCTGATCGTCATTCCGGCGATTTATGCGCTGGTCAAGGAGCGGGCGCTATTTCATGGCCGGAAATGAACCACGATAAATTTACTTCCGGGAAAAGTTCACTGCATATCGCTGCATATCGCTTGAACTACTCGCGCACATCCATTAGACTCGCCCCCATGTTTACCCACAACACACACCGCATCCTGATAGGGTGGCTGATCCTGGCGCTATTGCTTGCCCAGGGGTTGCGTGTGTGCATACATGCCTATGATGCTCCCCACGCTGCAGAACATGCACATGATGTGGCAGCTACCCATATCGAAAGCTCGTTTAGTGTGCTCGACGGTCACGGCGAGGCAATGTCGGACACGCACATAACGCTGATTGGGGTACTCAAAACCCTTACCGCCGAACCGCTGTTCGCCGCGTTGTTCATATCCCTGTTGTTCATTCTGCTGACGCAACAAGGTACGGTGTGGCTTGTGCAGTTGCGCGACCGTGTTTTTCGTCCTCCCCACGGGCATTATTTCAGCCCTCCTCTGCGCGCTCCGCCGCGCTAATTACTCCCGTTGCACTGAAATCCCTCGCGTCTGAAAAAGCGCGGGTGGCCGTTCGACATTAACGTCGTGCGCTTACGCGCGCGGCAAGGAGTAGTGAAATGGAATTCAATAAATTGCTTTCAAAAGCAGGGATGTTTTCGGCAATGATGCTGAGTGTGCCATCTGTCCTGGCGCAGGAAACACCCGTTTGGTCACTAGCAGTTAGCGTACAACGCGCACTCGACAATGCACCCGAAATGCGCGCCGCCGAGGCAGAGATTGCCGCGCGCGCTGGCGACTTGTCGCAGTCTGACGCTTGGCCCAACCCAACCATAGAATTACGCGCTGACGAAAAAAAGGCCATTGAAACGCAAAACCGGCGCGGCGGTTTTAATCTCAACCAGATCACCCTCACCCAGCCAATACCGCTACGCCGCTTGGCGCATCAGCGTCGCGCCGCCGAGGAAAATATGGAAAGCGCACGGGTGGAGCAGCAAGTGCAACGCTTGCAAATTGAGACTCGTACCGCGCAGGCTTACCACGCGCTGCAACTCGCAGCGGAGCGCCAAAATTTGGCACAGCAGCGCCTGGCTTTTGCCGAAGCATTGCAGGGCGGTAGCAAGCATAAAAACGCTGACCAGTTAGTGCGCTACCTTGCGCCGCTGGAACGCGCTCGACTCAATGTGCTGCGCGAAACCGCATATCAAGAAGTGGCCGAGGCCGAAGGAAAATGGAGTGAGGCGGCGGCGCAATTTCGTGCGCTGTTGGCGGTCGCACCCGGTGAGCCACTGGCAACCGTGCCGTTGACGCCTGCCGCCACACCGGCCACATTAAACACGCTGCTCGACGGCCTGACATTGCACCCCACGTTATTGGCAACGCAACATGCGCGTGATGCCAGCCGTGCAGGCGTGGATGTCGCGCGCGCGCAGCGCCTGGCCGATCCCACGCTGAGTATTTTTCACGAGCAGGATGAACTGGCCGGTGAGCGGCGTGTTTACTCCGGGATCATGCTGGGTGTACAGCTACCACTGTGGAACAACAATAACGGCAGCGTCGCGCGCGCAGTTGCAGCTACCGACAAGGCTGACGCTTTGCTGGCGGCACAACGCCGCGACCTGGAAAGCCGCTTGCGCCAGAACCATCTGCATCTGGGGCACTTGATCGGACAAGCAGAACATTACCGCAGCCGCTTACTGGTGCCAGCGAAGCAGGTTCTCGACTTGACGCGCAAAGGGTTTGCCACTGGCGAGCAAAACGGGCTGGCGCTGGTGGATGCCAGCAACACTTATTTTGAGGCGCAGGCACATTATCTTGATTTGCTGCACAACGCCTGGTTTGAGACGGCGGAGTTGCGGCTGGCGGCGGGCGTATCGTTGCTTAAACCAGATAACCTGTCAGAGGCAAATGCCGTTGTAGGAGCCCGATTCATCGGGCGATTAACCGCGAACAATCGCCCGATGAATCGGGCTCCTACAAAGGAGACACAACCATGATCGCCGCTCTCATACGATTTTCATTGATCCAGCGGCTGATGATTTTGCTGCTGGCCGTGGCCATCACACTAGCTGGTCTGTGGGCGTTTCGCGCGCTGCCTATCGACGCCTTCCCCGACATTTCCAGCCCGCAAGTCATGGTGGTGGTGAAAGCGCCCGGCATGGCGCCGGAGGAAGTCGAGGCGCGCATCAGCTTTCCGATTGAAATGGAAATGCAAGGGCTGCCGCGCCAGAAAATTCTGCGCTCCACTACCAAATATGCGCTGGCCAGCATCATCATAGATTTTGAAGATGGCACGGATATTTATTGGGCGCGGGCGCA
>JANPNS010000173.1:0-8938 GCA_031427575.1 Gallionellaceae bacterium | reverse complement strand
TTCCTATTGCAGAAGAAATGAATATGCCGGTGGCGGTGCTCTATAAAATTCAGCACGCACCTGAACAGCCGGTTACTAACAACGGAGGTTTAGAGATGCTCTCATGGTACGACATCGTTGCTGCAGATATTACTGCGCAGCAAGACAGTGCTGGTATACGCGCTTCGCAGGCCGCCATCGAAAAACTCATGGTTCAGGAAATACAGCGTGGCATTGCAGCAAAAAATATTATCTGGCGGGCTTTTCACAGGGCGGGGCGATGGCGTTGCATACCGGTTTACGCCACCCCTCTCAACTGGGCGGCATCATTGCCCTGTCCTGCTATCTGCCGCTGGCGGAAATGCTGGCGCGTGAAGCCCATCCGGCATCCATGCTCACTCCTATCTTCATGGCGCACGGACGCAACGACCCAATAGTGCCCTATGCGCGAGGGCAAGCTTCGGCGGATGCTTTAAAGAAGCAGGGGTATCAGTTGGAGTGGCATGAGTATGCCATACCACATTCGGTATGCATGGAGGAGGTGCGGGATGTGGAGACTTGGCTGACACTCCAGCTCAATACGGCCACCACTAATTCCAATTTCTGATAGAAAAGGAGCACAAGGCGGCGAGTCCGAAATACTTTTGGCCGGGCACCCGGATGAGGTGACGAAGACAGTACAGGGCACCTCTAAAAATTCAAAATCCTAAGCGAGATAAGGCGCGAATAAAAAATTACGACGCCGCATATGTATGATATGTAAGGAGTAATTTTTTGTGAGCAACGCAGTATCGCGACGGAGTTTGGATTTTTAGAGGCGCCCTACATGTAGTACGGCTAGGAGCCGAAAACGAAGCCAACGCAGTGATCGTTTCTATCAGGAATTGGAATAACCATCAGTAAGTTTCGTCCACTTCTGCATTGGAATCTTCTTCAACCTTGCGGTAGCGAGCCAGATCATAATCTCCACCTCTTTCCTGCAACGCCAGTGGAATCAGGAGACAACCCTTACCCTCAAATTGCGTATTCAGGCTGCGGCTCATCGAGAAAGCATGCGGGTTCATCAACAGGAAAACTTCGCCAACCTCATCACCCGGTTTTCTTACCCATATGGCGGTTTGTTCGCCGCCTGACATGGAACTGCCGTGCGCACGCAGCAAAATCTTTTCTACCTGTTTGCTTAGAATCTCCACTCCGACATGCAGAATGTTCTGCCCATCGCGGCTTAAACGGCGCACAATGCCGACACCGTTGTGCCCCACATTTTCCGGTTTAATGCCAACCAGTGAACCGATTCTGACCCCTTCAGCGTTCTTGGCAGGCAACACACAACGAAAGCCAGTGGCGCTAATATCCTCAACTTCCCAGGTCGAGATGAATCCGCTGTCGTTTGTGCTGGCGAATTGATAGTCAAAGCCCGGATCAATTGCACCCTGTTCTAAAATTCTATCAAACCCAAGCGCTACGCTCATGTTCAACTTGACTTGCCGCCGCGCTTGGCGTCGCATCGGTGGCGGGGCCCCCCAGTAACTTAGCAGATGGCGCGTTGCCACTTTCAACACATCCGCGTCATACACTCCGCCGAAATTAATATCTTGAGGCACGATATTTTTCTCCAGCTGCTTGAGCAGTGCCTCCAGCTGCGGCCTGACATCACCCACTCCGATAAAACGCATACCCGGGTGAGGTTTTGTATCCGCCGTTACCCGCAGCGGCAAACCGGGGAGTGCCAGATTAAAACAGATCAGGCTGTTCGAAGTAATTTGAGCATCCACCATAAAACGCCTGCAAAAATGTGCTGCCAACCGTTCGGCAAGATGCATATGGAGTGGCCGCAGCGTGGTGGAGCCAGACGCATACCACATCAATACGCTGGCAAATATATTTCGTACCGATGTTTCCTGGGTTTGAGTGGCATATAGTTTGACCGGCTGATTCAGGTACTGGTGTACTTCGGCGTGGGAATAAAATTCCAACATATGCTCCCAAACTGCCACATCAACTTGCTCATAGCGTGCTGCCGTGATCTTTAGCCTGCCCATCGCAGCGTAGATGCCGCGCGCGGCAATCAGCGCCAAAGAAGATTTGACGGCTGAACTGCCCTTGTCGCCATTGCGATAAGCAGTCAACACTTTGAAATAGGTCAGTTCGTTCTGGGTAAAAAAAGCGTTCAACACCATCCAGGTTCGGTTCTCCTGGAATTTTGACTGCGCCTGAGCAGAAAAATATTCGTGCATCAATTTGCGCATATGCGGGCGCGCCGCCTCATCCAGCAAACTAAGCACATCAAGTAGCTGGTCCACATGAAAATGCGCATTATCGCGAACGGACTCGATCCAGTCCGTGATTTCCTGCAACGCCTTTAAGGCATCATTCCTCGGCACATCCTGCAGCAGCTTCTGAGCCGATTTGAGATCCGCCATCGGGTGATCCGGTTTGTTACTGAATATTCCCAACTCGAGCCACTCCTCACCAAACATAAATTTATGCAGCAAATAACGCCAATACAGCTATGATACTTTTCTATCTAAACACAATATATCCTGCTTGGCTACTGTGTATTATTCCAATTGGCCTGTAACCAGTCTAAATGATCGCGGATGATCACTTTATTAGGCAATGACACACCCTTCCCACCGGTAACGCGGGCCATGCGCAGCCCCAATGGTCTGTTGGCTGCGGGTGGCAGTTTAACTGCGTCGCGCTTGCTGGATGCCTATAGTCACGGCATCTTCCCCTGGTTCAACGCCGGTGAACCG
This sequence comes from Gallionellaceae bacterium, assembly GCA_031427575.1. GTDB lineage: Bacteria > Pseudomonadota > Gammaproteobacteria > Burkholderiales > Gallionellaceae > Nitrotoga. The sequence continues at coordinate 6,200 of JANPNS010000173.1, read as the reverse complement.
GTGTTATGGTGGAGTCCCGATCCGCGCATGGTGCTGGTGCCAGGCGAGTTCAAAATTTCCCGATCATTGCGCAAAACCTTGCACCGTAAGAACTATGAGCTGCGCACCGACAGCGCTTTCGAACAAGTAATGCGCGCCTGTGCCGCACCACGCGGCGAACAAACAGGCACCTGGATACATGAAGACATGATCGCGGCCTACACCGAACTGCATCACAGCGGAATAGCGCACTCGGTTGAAATCTGGATGAATGGCAATCTGGTGGGCGGGTTGTACGGTGTCAGTATCGGGCGCATGTTCTATGGCGAATCCATGTTCAGTCTGGTCACTGATGCATCCAAAATTGCGCTCGCCCATCTCACTGCGCAATTGCAGCACTGGGGTTATGGTTTGATAGACTGCCAGATGAATACGCCTCATCTTGCCTCACTGGGCGCGCGCGAAATGCCACGTGCGGAATTTATACTTTGCCTGGAAGAATTGATACACTACCCACAACCCTTGATCAAATGGCAGTTCGACCATAAGCCCCAACTATGAACCTGCTACATGACATCCCGCTGTCGGAGCTGCAGCTCTACCTCACCACCTCCTATCCTTGCAGCTACCTGCCGCAACAGCTGGCCCGCTCGCAAGTGGCCGCGCCCAACTTTTTAATTACCTCATCAGTTTACTCGGATCTGGTGCAACTCGGTTTCCGCCGCAGTGGAACATTCACCTACCGGCCACATTGCGACAGCTGTTGCGCCTGCGTGCCTGTGCGCGTCGAAACAGCCCAGTTTAAACCCAGCCGCGCCCAGCGCCGTTCCTGGCAACGCCACCTCAACCTGGAGGCATCACTGCATCCCCTGCACGATAACGAGGAATATTTCGCGCTATATCAGCGCTACCAGACGGCGCGCCACCCCAATACAAGCATGGGAAATGGCAGCCGTGAGCAATACCGCAACTTTCTGCTGCACAGCCATGTCGACTCTATGCTGGTGGAGTTTCGCGAGCCCTTTGACCGGACTCAGGACAGGCAGGGTGTGCTGCGCATGGTGAGTATTATCGACATTCTGGAAGACGGTTTGTCTTCGGTGTATACGTTTTATGAACCGGGCATGGTGCAAACCAGCTATGGCACCTACAACGTGCTGTGGCAAATCGGGCTATGCCGCAAACTGCAACTGGACTATCTGTATCTCGGTTACTGGATCGAGGCCAGCCAAAAAATGGAATACAAAACCAACTTTCGCCCCCTGCAGGGACTTATGCAGGGTAAGTGGCAAGCACTACCCATGCATAAAATGAAAGCCCGATAGATGTATTCGCTGCTGCGCCCGCTGCTGTTTGCACTCGATCCGGAAACTGCCCATCACCTTACCCTTGATGCCCTGCAAGCCGCCCATAGACTGGGTGTGCTGCCACTGTACTGCAAACGACCGGCGGACAACCCGCAGCAAGTAATGGGACTGACCTTCCCCAATCCGGTCGGGCTGGCCGCCGGGCTGGACAAAAACGGCGCTTACATTGATGCGCTGGCCGCGCTGGGTTTTGGTTTTATTGAAATCGGCACGGTCACGCCACGCCCGCAACCGGGCAATCCCAAGCCACGCCTGTTTCGCTTGCCCGAAGCACAGGCCATCATTAACCGCATGGGTTTCAACAATCATGGCGTGGCAGCACTGATAGCCAATGTAAAGCACGCACACTTTCGCGGAATTCTCGGCATCAACATCGGCAAGAATTTTGATACGCCACTGGAACACGCTGCTGACGATTATGTGAGCTGCTTGCGCCAGGTTTATGCCCACGCCAGCTATGTTGCCATCAACATCTCTTCACCCAATACCGTCAACCTGCGCCAATTACAAGACAGTGAGGAACTCGATGCGCTGCTGGCGCAATTGAAAGCCGAACAGGAAATGCTGGCCGAACTACATGGAAAATATGTGCCGCTGGCGGTAAAGATCGCGCCCGATTTGGATCACGGGCAAATTCGCCAGATCGCAGTACTGTTGTTGCGCCATCGCATAGATGGCGTAATCGCCACCAATACCACACTATCGCGTACCGGCATTGAACATCTGCCCCTGCATGGCGAAGCCGGTGGCTTAAGTGGCGCACCACTGCGCGATCAATCCACCACCGTCATTCGCGAACTCAGCGCAACATTGCAAGGCGCATTGCCCATCATCGGCGTCGGTGGCATTATGAACGGGGGTGATGCGCTAAAAAAAATTCAGGCTGGGGCATCATTGGTGCAGCTATATAGTGGCTTGGTTTATCGCGGCACGAATTTAGTCAGTGAGTGCGCCAAGGCGATTAGTTAGAGGGCGCCTCTAAAAATTCAAAATCCTAAGCGAGGCAAGGCGCGAGCAAAAAATTGCGACGCAGCATATGTATGATATGTAAGGAGTAATTTTTTGTGAGCAACGCAGTATCGCGACGGAGTTTGGATTTTTAGAGGTGCCCTAGAGATGCCGTAGAGTAGCAACGACAAAGCAGCCAGATCTGCGATGCCTGCGCGTAACGTATCTACACCGTCTTCGCGTTCACAAATTCAGTCTCCCCAGCCTGGAGAGATCGCGCCCGTATCCGGAAGCCTTTGCGCCGCCAAAAGGCAATCTGGGATCGGAGGGGCATGACGATTATCCGGCGAGTACGGTGCGCACGCTGGCGCGTTCGCTCATGCGCGCAAACCATGCGGCCAGATTGGGATGGGCTGCACGCCAATCGCGTACAGCCTGGCGCAGATCCAGATAGATCAGCGCGCTCATCAATGCCAGATCGGCCAGCGTGATGGATGCGCCTTCGCACCATTCTCCCGCACCTAGCTGATCGGACGCATAGGTCAACGAACGCGTGATGGCACTGTTGTGCAAGCTGATATTGCTGGCTTCCTGTTTGTCAACCGGGCGTAAGCTTTCGGTGCGCACCGCAACAGCCGAGTCCATGATGCCATCCGCCAGCGCTTCCCAACGCTTGACGCGCATCCGCGCCAGCGCATCAATGCGCGGAATCAGGGCGGGGTTATCGTTCAGCGTGTCAACATATTCGGCGATAACCGGCGAATCAAACAGGCAGGTTTCGTCATCCAGTATCAATGCCGGAATTCGCCCCAGTGGATTGACGCGCGCCACCTGACTGCCCGGTTCACGCGGCGGATCAACTGCGTAGTCATGCGGAATGTTTTTTTCCAGCAAGACCAGACGCACTTTGCGCACATAGGGGCTGGTATTGGTACCGAGTAGTTTCATGACATTCCCCGCAGGACGCGATGAATCGCGCCTCTACACATTCTTATTGAAGATGAAGATAATCCATCCACACCCAGCCCTATCCACGCCAGAAAGGCCGCCAAGGCAATGTTATGGCGAGTTTGCGGATTAAGCGGATCCAGCGATTTGCCTAGCAGAAAATCACGGAATTTTTTCAGGCGGGAGCAGCTGGACAAGGCGACGGTTAAAGGTTCACTGGTTACGGTAAGCGCTGGGAATTGCCGCCCCGTGGGATGAGTTCACGGGGCAGGCGCATACATTCAGCTCGTTAAAAAGCGATTCTGACACCCACATGGACTCCCTCATCCAGCACTACTCCAACAGCGGAAACGGGTGCCGGCAGGACATTGATATCAAATTTTATTTTACGGTAGCCAACATAGACTGCTGCCTGCTGCATTATTTCATATTCCACTCGCACACCAGTTTGAACAAAATTTTCAGCATCGCCAAAGGTCACAATATCAGGCGCATAATATACCTGCCCGACAATACCAAATTTTTTGTCGTCTGCTGGTGTTATGCGGATTTGCCCCCCAATAGCCAAGGCCAAGGCCATGGAATTATTTCTTTCTATCTTGGCTGCCACGGCTTTTATACCTACGCCCAATGATGCAATAGCCGCACTGTCCCCGGTATTCATCACCAGCAGGCCGACGTCCCCCATGGCATTGTCCGCATCGTTATAAAGAAAGCCCGCATGCCCCTCAGACTTACCCTGTCCCATATTCCCCATAGTGGCGATATATTGAAATTCGGCAACGTCGTTGCTCAAATTGACATCAAGTGCATCGGCCAAAGCCGAAGCACTGGTGAAAGACAGGAAAATGGCAAAAATATGGCGCAACAGCATAGCTACACTCCTTCTATAATTAATTTCAGAAAATCAGTTCTACAAGTTTATTCAGTCTTTGCAGGCTAACCAGGTCACTAAACGGGTCAATCTCTTACCATCTGTTCAGCGCATTATGAACGTCACCATAAAACAACACAATGGCGCAAACGCGACACACGCTAGACTGCCGGTTGGGGACGCATACCAATTTTGAGCACCAGCACAATCCCCAGCAGGCTTTGCACCAGATAAATGATACTCGCCACACCATGCCAGGTCCTGAAGCTATTCGCAAAGGCGCTGTGCATCACTTCGGCAGGCAACGCCTGTGCCTTAAGGCCAGCCAGTATAGGCTGAATACCGAACTGCCCTGCCAAAGTTAACAACAGCATGAAGACTATCAGCCAGAATAGCTTCTGCCTGAATGTCTGTCTGCCAAACTGGACGAAGTAGTAGGCCAGTAAATACAGGGCGCAAATGATGCCCATATAGGCCGTGGCTGCGAACAACTTGCCAGCCAGCATGCCCGCTAACTGTCTGTCCGGCAATGTTTGAAACAGCACCGGCACGGCCAGATAGCCTATGGCGCACATCCCGCCGACCCAGACAGCAGCCGCCAGCAAGGCCAAGCCGTGACTCATTTTATTCATTCAGAACGCTCCATAATTTTGCCCTGCACGCTTTAACCGGGATGACCATGGCAAATTTCGAGTTATGATCTTGCTCGATGCGCTGCCCTATTTTGCCATGAACGCCGCCGCCAACGAAAATTATATACTAACAAAGTGAGCAAGTGATTCGATGAATCCCGCCAAACGCCGCGAAATTTTCTTGCGCCTGCAAGCGGCCAACCCGCATCCAACTACTGAGCTGGAATATCATTCGGCCTTTGAGCTAATGCTGGCCGTCATCCTGTCGGCGCAAGCCACGGACGTAAGCGTCAACGCCGCGACGCGGCAATTGTTTGCAGCAGCCAACACGCCGCAGGCCATTCTGAATTTAGGCGAAATAAAATTGCGCAGCTATGTGCAGCGTATCGGCCTGTACCAGACCAAATCAAAACACATTATCCAAACCTGCAAACTGCTGCTGGAAAAGCATGGCGGCGATGTGCCGCAGACGCGCGCGGAACTCGAAGCCCTGCCTGGTGTGGGACGCAAAACAGCCAACGTCGTGCTCAACACAGCCTTCGGCCAGCCGGTTATCGCGGTGGATACCCATATCTTCCGCGTGGCCAACCGCACCTGGCTGGCTCCGGGTAAAACCGTGCTGGAAGTGGAACATAAGCTGTTCAAATTCACCCCGGATGAATTCAAACATGACGCACATCACTGGCTGATTCTGCATGGTCGCTATGTGTGCCAGGCGCGCAAGCCGAGATGCGGCGAGTGTAGAATTGCAGACTTGTGTGAATACCGGGACAAGGTAATATAGGGCATCTCTAAAAATCCAAACTCCGTCGCGATACTGCGTTGCTCACAAAAAATTACTCCTTACATTCCTGTCCTGAGCCCAGTCGAAGGGTCAAACATATGCTGCGTCGCAATTTTTTGCTCGCGCCTTGTCTCGCTTAGGATTTTGAATTTTTAGAGGCGCCCTATAGATGATGTTCAATCCAACCCGCGATGAAGCCCGCTTATTTTTGTTCGAAACCTGGCGCAAACGCCGCGCTGGAGAATTGCTCACGCCATTGGAAGACCTGGTCGCGCAACTAATCGAAAAGCATCCGGAGTACCACGCCCTGCTGGCTGATCCAGATCACTATCAGGACAAGGACTACGCGCCGGAACATGGAGCAACCAATCCTTTTCTGCATTTGATGATGCATCTCACCCTAGAAGAACAGATTTCCATCGGCCAGCCACAGGGCATCCGCGCCCACTTCCAGCGCCTTGCCTCGCATTACCAATCAGAGCACGACGCGCAGCACCGCATGATGGAATGCATGGCCGAGATGATCTGGCAAGCACAGCGCAATGGCACAGCGCCGGATGCATCCCTATATTTGACCTGTTTGGAGAAACAATAGTGGCTAACCGTCTGAGTAAAATAGTTACCCGCACCGGCGATGACGGCACGACCGGGCTGGCCGATGGGTCGCG
>JANPNS010000172.1:0-3629 GCA_031427575.1 Gallionellaceae bacterium | reverse complement strand
GGCACGACGATCTCGAGGCGCTGTTCAATCGTGGCGTGGTTTTGGCGGCGCTCGAAAGATATGTGGCGGCTGTGGCAAGCTACGATGAGGCGCTTGCTGTCAAACCGGATTTCGCGGAGGCACTGAACAATCGCGGAATTGCGCTGAGTCGTGACCGGCAATATGAGGCAGCCATAGAAAGTTATGAGCGTGCGCTTGCGGTCAATCCAAAGTACGCCGATGTCCATAATCATCTCGGAATTGCGCTGTCCCAGTTATATCGGCATGAGGAGGCGTTGGCTAGTTACAACAATGCTATTTTGCACAAACCCAGTTTTGCGGAAGCATTCAATAATCGAGGTGTGTTGCTCGAAGACATGGACCGTCCGGATGAGGCATTGTTGAGTTATGAGCGCGCGCTAGAAATCAAGCCTGATTATGCGGATGCCCTGAAAAATCGCGGGACCAGATATCGCAATTTGGGCCGGCTTCAAGATGCAGTTCGAGATTTTTCCCGTCTCCTTGAGATAGACCCCAATTTTGATTATGCGTTAGGCAATAAACTAACTGCAAATCAACAACAGTGTAAGTGGGGCGACGACTTCCATCGCGATCTCAAATGGTGCATCAATGCAGTGCGCGATGAAAAGCGCGCGTGCTTGCCGTTTGCGTTTCTCGGTATTTCAGGGGGCGCTGAAGATCACTTGACTTGTGCTCGAACATTCGTTGCGCACAAATTTCCGTTGAGCGGGCCGCCGCTGTGGACAGGCGATATCTACCGGCATGACAGAATTCGTATTGCGTATTTGTCAGCAGATTTTCACAACCACGCGACGGCATACTTGATGGCGGAGTTGTTCGAGCGGCACAATAGAAGCAACTTCGAGATATCGGCGTGGTCGTTTGGGCCGGAAACCGGAGATGAGATGCGGACCAGGTTGCGGAATGCGTTCGAGAGTTTCAATGATGTGCGGGGCGTCAGAGATATTGATATCGCAAAAATGTTGCGGGACCGAGAAATAGATATCGCTGTTGACCTCAAGGGGTTCACTCAAGATTGTCGCCCAGCGATTTTTGCCCAACGTGCTGTGCCAATTCAGGTTAGTTACCTCGGCTATCCCGGCACAATGGGTGCGGGCTTTATCGATTACATTGTCGGCGATCCTGTCGTCACGCCTGTCGAGCACGACATGTATTACACCGAACAGGTCGTGCGGTTGCCAGACACCTATCAGGTAAATGACTCTAAACGCGTAATCTCAAAACACTCGCTTAATCGCACTGACGTGGGGTTGCCGGAATCCGGTTTCGTATTTTGTTGTTTCAATAATAACTTCAAGATTACCCCGGAGATATTTGATATCTGGATGCGATTGCTTGCGCGCGTCGAAGGCAGTGTATTCTGGTTTCTCGGGGACAATGCTACAGCGTCACACAACCTAAAACGAGAAGCTGAAGTGCGCGGGGTGAGCGCGGAGAGATTGGTGTTCGCGCCGCGCGTGGCGTTACCAGACCATCTGGCGCGCCATCGGCTGGGAAACTTGTTTCTCGACACGCTTCCGTATAACGCTCACACCACGACGAGTGACGCTCTGTGGGCGGGATTGCCGGTCTTGACCTGTTTGGGCAGTGCATTCCCGGGCAGGGTCGCGGCGAGTTTGCTGCGAGCAATTGGCTTACCCGATTTAGTCACAGAAAACCTGGCTGACTATGAGGCGCTTGCGCTTCAGCTTGCCACGACCCCGGATCTCCTCGCCGCAGTCCGATCCAGGCTACTAAGAAACCGGGACACGCATCCACTATTTGACAGTGAACGGTTCGCTCGGCATATCGAGTCAGCATATTCTGCGATGTATAAGCGCTATCAACGAGGTGAGTCTCCACAGGGCTTTTCTGTGGAACCCTTGCCATCGGCAATGGATTCATGACCTTGGGCGCTTGGTGCAACGAGACTTGCGTCCGGCCACCACAAATCCGACGCAGTCTGGGGGTATTGTTCTGGACAGCTCCGGCATGAATCGATTGTCTATTTTTCGCGCGTGGTATGACAAGACAATGTCCCGTTTTCGGGTGTTGGTGGGGAGGCCAAGCTATTGTGGGACGCTGCTGAAAAGAGGTAAGGCATTGATGTCCTTAAAGCGTTTTAATGAAGCGCTGGTTAGCTACGATCGAGCGCTGGCAATTGCCCCCGGCTGTTTGGATGCGTTTTTTAACCGTGGTGTTGCCCTCGCACTTTTGGGACGGTATGAGCAGGCGTTGGAAAGTTTTGAGCGCGTGCTGGAAGGCAACCCTGATCACGCTGTCGCACACTTCAATCGCGGCGTGGTGCTTGACGATTTGATGCGGTATGAAGATGCGCTTGCGAGTTACGACCGCGCTTTGAAAATCAAGCCAAATTATGCTGACGCCTTAAACAATCGCGGTGGACTTTTCCGGCAATTTGGATTCCATGAGAGATCAGCTTTGGATTATGCGCGGCTGGTCCGGCTCGATCCAGGCTATGCGGACGCGCTGGGCAATGCGCTGTTTTCAGATATGCAGATATGCAATTGGAATCAGTTTTCTATCGCCAAGGAGCGGATATCCATGGCTGTGCGTGCTGGCAAGCGTGCAAGCTTGCCGTTTCAGATGACTGTCATTTCTGACTCTGCTGCGGATCAATTGGCGTGCGCCAAAATTTACGCTGCCCAACAGCATCCTTCGTCGGGAATGCCATTGTGGTCTGGCGAGCGATACCAGCACAAAAGAATTCGTCTTGCGTATTTATCAGCGGATTTTCAGCATCATGCGACTGCATATTTGATGGCGGAACTGTTTGAAAAGCATGATCGCAATAAATTCGCAATGTCAGCCTGGTCGTTCGGGCCGCACGTGGAAGATGACATGCGCGCAAGACTGCGTAATGCTTTTGAGCAGTTCAAGGAGGTGCGAGTTAACAGTGATTTCGAAATTGCGACCATGTTGCGTACCCAGGAAATCGACATTGCGATTGATCTTAAGGGGTTCACACAATATTCCCGTCCAGGCATTTTTGCCCATCGTGCTGCACCGATTCAGGTTAATTACCTTGGTTATCCGGGGGCAATGGGCGCTGCATACATTGATTACATCATTGGTGATGCGGTTGTGACACCGTTCGAGCATGAGGCGTTTTATGACGAAAAAGTGGTCCGACTGCCCGATACATATCAGGTCAACGACACAAAGCGTGTGATTGCGGAACGTACACCCAGTCGCTCCGAAGTGCATTTGCCGGAATCGGGATTTGTGTTCTGCTGCTTTAACAACAACTTCAAGATTACGCCGGATTTCTTCGACATCTGGATGCGACTGCTTAAACGTGTGGAGGGTAGCGTGTTGTGGTTGCGGGAGGATAATGCCGCAGCATCACGCAATTTGAAAATGGCAGCGGAGGCACGTGGCGTGCGTGCGGAGCGGTTGGTGTTCGCGACGCACATGCCTTTGCCGGATCACTTGGCGCGCCACAGGGCAGCCAATCTTTTTCTGGATACGCTGCCGTACAATGCACATACCACAACCAGTGACGCACTGTGGGCAGGCCTGCCGGTATTGACTTGTATGGGCAGTGCGTTCCAGGGAAGGGTTGCGGCAAGTTTGCTGCGTGCGACGGGATTGCCCGAGTTGGTTAC
>JANPNS010000171.1:0-2000 GCA_031427575.1 Gallionellaceae bacterium | reverse complement strand
ATTTGTTTGAACCAGGGTGAGATCTAGTTTGCCGATGGACTGGGCCAGCACAAATTTGCTGGCCTTGAAATTGTACAGCGCGCTGACCTGCTGCTGGCGCGCACTGGCCAGGACACCCTGCGCAGTCAGCACATCCAGAATGTTACCCAGCCCGGCCTGATAGCGGCCCGATACCATTTTTTCAGATTGCTCTGCCGAGGCGAGCAGGTCATCTGCGGCACGCAACGCCTGGCTATTGGTCAATAGCGCCTGATAAGCTTTCCATACTTCCAGCGCAATCTGATTGGCCATGCGGTCGCGTTCTGCCATCCTGCCTTCTAGTTGCGCCTGCGCCATCCTGGTCTGGTAAGTGTTCTTGAAGCCGGTGAACAGCGGTACGCTGAGCGAGATACCTATGTTCTGGCTATGCACCGTATTGGCCATATCAGATACTTTGGATTGCGCAACCGAACCGTTCAAATTGATGCTCGGCAGTCCGCTCGCCTTGGTCGCATCAAGTTGCGCCTCGGCTGCCTTGATCTGCGCCTCGGCTGCTTGCAGAGCGGGGCGGCTTTGCCGTGCCTGTTCAATCAGCCTGCCTATATCCTGTTCAACCATGGCGTCCTGCTCGGCCACTGAACCTGCGCCATTTTCCGGCAATGGCGAGGATAGCTCCAAGGCTTGAGTGACAGCAAAACCCATGATATTGAGCAGTGTGCCCTGCGCATTCGCGGCTTCTCCTTCGGCGCGTATGCGGTTCAACTTTGCCTGAGACAGCGCAGTTTGCGACTGCAAACGGTCAACCACCGTAGTCGCGCCCGCCTGATAGCGGGCTTGCGCGGCATGCAAACTTTTTTCCGCCGCCAGCTCGGCCACCTGGTAAGCCTGCACACCGGCACGCGCCGATAATAACGTGTAATAAGCCTGGACTGCGCTCAGGAAAATGTTTTGCAGCGCATCGTCGCGCGTGGCACTGGCCGCCAGCAACAACTGTTTGGCATTTTCCACACTGGCCGCACGCCCGCCGAAGTCATATAACAAATAGCTGGCCGTCACCGCCATGCTTTTCTGGTCAGCCGACGTGGTCGTACCTGCCGCAGAAGTGCGGGAGCTTGCAGCAGAAATCGTAGCACCCAACGTGGGCAGATAGGATGACACGGCGACCCCGAGCTGCGCCGCTTGCGCGCGCGCGCTGGCCCATTGCGCGCGGGTCTGCGGGTTGTTGCATAACGCCAGATCAACCACGTCTGCCAGCGCAAGCGGGGTAAGTATCTTGTCCGCATGACAGACACGGCCTTCCGTACCAAGCGGGTCGGAACTTGCCAGCGCAGTCAATGGCCAAGCAAGCAACATGCCCTCGAACAAGATTAAAACCAAAACTGATTTATATCGCCACATCGTTAAGATTAGTTTTCATTATTAACAAGGGAACCACATTCTCTCCCAGTATTTTTCTATTTCAGGACACCTCTAAAAATTCAAATCCCGTCATTCCCGCGAAGGCGGGAATCCAGCGGGTTTATCTAACATGCCTTTTTGCCTTGTCCCCCGCGATGCGGGGAAGTTTTTTCACTGGTCTGGATTCCCGCCTTCGCCGGAATGACGAATTTTTAGAGATGCCCTTTATTCTGACCCGCAAGATACAACCAGGTTCCCACCACCGTGTCCGGGTTCAGCGACACCGCAGTTATGCCCTGCTCCACCAGCCACTGCGCCAGATCGGGATAGTCGGACGGGCCCTGCCCGCAGATGCCGATATATTTATCCGCCTTGCGGCAAGCCTGAATGGCCATGCCGAGCAACGCCTTCACCGCCGCATTGCGCTCGTCGAATGCGCCCGCCACCAGACCGGAATCGCGGTCTATGCCGAGCGTGAGCTGGGTCAGGTCGTTCGAGCCGATGGAAAAACCATCGAAGTATTGCAGGAACTGTTCGGCCAGAAGCGCATTGGAGGGTATCTCGCACATCATGATCACGCGTAGGCCATTTTCGCCGCGCTTCAAACCGTTTTTGGCCAGCTC
>JANPNS010000170.1:0-3384 GCA_031427575.1 Gallionellaceae bacterium | reverse complement strand
ATGCAGGATGCCGGGGTGATGCCGCGCACGCTGATGGTGTTCGGCCAGATGGACGAATCGCCCGGCGTGCGCTTCCGCGTCGGCTTGTCGGCGGTGACTTATGCCGAATATCTGCGCGATACGTTGGGCAAGAAGGTGCTGCTGTTGATGGACAACGTATTCCGCTTCGTGCAGGCGGGCAGCGAAATTTCCGGCCTGCTCGGGCGCATGCCGGCCACAGTTGGCTACCAGCCGACGCTGATGAGCGAGGTGGCGGAATTGCAGGAGCGCATCATTTCCACGCGCAGCGGCGACATCACCGCAGTGCAGGCGGTGTATGTCCCTGCGGACGACATGACCGACCCGGCGGTGAGCACCATCCTGTCGCATCTGGACACTACCGTGATCCTGTCGCGCAGCCAGGCAGCCAAGGGGATTTATCCGGCGGTCGATCCGTTGCAATCGTCGAGCAAGATGATGGATCGCAGCTTCCTCGGCGATCGCCATTACAACGTTGCCAAGGGGGTGCGCGAGCATCTGGCGCGCTACAAGGAGCTGGAGGATATCATCGCCATGCTGGGGCTGGAGGCGCTGTCGGAAAAAGACCAGCGCATCGTGCTGCGCGCGCGCAAGCTGCAGCGCTATCTGACCCAGCCGTTCCATGTGGTGACGTCGCATACCGGCATCAAGGGGCGTGTCGGTGAAGCTGGAGCAAACGCTTACCGATTGCGAAGCCTTCATGCGCGGCGACTACGATGCCCTTTCCGAAGAGCAATGCTACATGCGCGGCGCCATGACTGACTCTGTGCAGGAAGTCGTAACATGAGGGTTTTTACGATGCATGTGCAGAGCGCGACACAGTACGAGCGCATCGAGGGTGTGACCGGTTTTGTCGGCGAGGACGAGTCCGGCAGTTTCGGCATCCGCGCCCGCCACGAACGTATGACGACTGCGCTGAGTTACGGCCTGGCGCGTTACCAATCGCAGCAAGGCAGTTGGCGTTACCTTGCGTTTCCGGGAGGCATTCTTTATTTTGTAGATAATGAACTTTACATCAGCACGCGGCGCTTTTTGCACGATGCGGACTATGAACGTATCAGCGCCGGGTTGTTGGAGCAGTTGCTCAAGGAAGAGGAAGAGCTGCGGGTAATCAAGGAAATCCTGTATCGTCTGGAGCAGGAGATGTTCCGGCGCTTGTGGCAGATGGGGCGCGGTCAAAGGTGATCGGCATGGACGAAGACGAATTGCGCAAGAATGTCGAAAAGCAGGTGAAGCGCATGCGGCGTGCGGAGCAGGAACGCCCCACGCTGTTGGCGCAGTCGGTGTTCATGGGCACGCTGACGCTGCTGTTCGTGCTGCCGGTGATCCTCGGTGCCTATCTCGGCAACTGGCTGGACGACATGGCGCAGGGTTATTAGATGCGCTGGACGATGGGGTTAATCTTTCTTGGATTAGTCATAGGCGTGGTGAATGTCTATATGTACATTCGGGAGCGTGACTGATGAAAGATGCGGCGGTGCTGTTTCAGTTTGGGCCGTTTGTGATCACCTCCATTGTGGTGACCACCTGGGGCATCATGCTGGCGCTGGGCGTATTCAGCTGGCTGGCCACGCGTAAGCTCGCGCCTGATCCGGGGCCGTTGCAGACGGCGCTGGAAGGCGTGGTGTCGGCGATTGAAGAAACGATAGCCGCGGTGCTGCCGGAGCGTGCGCAGCTGTTGTTGCCGTTCATCGGCACGCTGTGGATCTACATCGTATTCGCGAATCTGGTGGGAGTGGTTCCGCACCTGCATGGCCCCACCGGCAATCTGTCGGTGACAGCGGGTCTCGCGCTGCTGGTGTTTTTGTCGGTGCACTGGTTCGGCGTGCGCAGCGAGGGGCTGCGCCGTTATCTCAGGCACTATCTCAGCCCCAGCCCGTTGCTGCTGCCGTTCCACTTGCTCAGCGAGGTGACGCGCACCGTGGCGCTGGCGGTGCGTTTGTTCGGCAACATTATGAGCCTGGAGATGGCGGCGCTGCTGGTACTGCTGGTGGCCGGCCTGCTGGCGCCGGTGCCGCTGTTGATGCTGCATATCGTCGAGGGGTTGGTGCAGGCTTATATTTTCGGCATGTTGGCGCTGATCTACGTGGTGGGCGCGATGCAGTCGCAACAAAATTCTAAACGGGACGAGGAAGGGAATGAGCAATGAATGACATGACATGGTTTACGATACTTTCCACGGTGGGAGCGGCTCTCGCCATCGCCATCGGCGTGTTGGGTCCGGCCATCGCAATGGGCTGGGTCATCAGTCAGGCGCTGGACGCACTGGCACGTCAGCCGGAGGCGGAAAAATCCATCATGCGCACGATGTTCATCGGTCTTGCGATGATCGAGTCGCTGGCGATTTACGTACTGGTGATTGTGCTGATCATCCTGTTCCGCAATCCGCTGTTGCAGTATCTGATCAAGTAAGCGGCGGGCCTGATCGTGGATTTCGACTGGTCGACTTTTTTTCTCGAAATAATCAACTTCCTGATCCTGGTCTGGATCCTGAAGCGTTTTTTATATCACCCGATCCTTGGGGTTATCGCTAAGCGCCGCGCCGGCATTGAAACGGCGATGGCCGATGCCAGGCGTATCGAGACCGAGGCGGCCGAACTCAAGCAACAGAGCCAGCGTGAATTGGCGCAGTGGAAAGGGGAAAAGGAAGCGGCACAGGCGCGCCTGCGGGAGGAACTGGCGGCGGAGCGCGAGCGTTTAATGGCCGAGCTGGAAACGGCTGTTGCCGAAGAGCGCGAACGGCGCCGCGTGCTGGATGAGCGGCACCAGCACGATTTCAAGCGTGGTATCGAGGAGCAGGGCATCGCACAGGGTGCGGCATTTGCCGCCAGGTTGCTCAGCCGTCTGGCCACACCGGAACTGGAAGCGCGCTTGTATGCGCTGTTGCTGGAGGATTTGCGCAGCTTGCGTGTCGAGGATAAGCGCGCCGTGGCGGATGCCGCCGTCATGCCCGGATTGCAACTCAAGGTGCAAAGCGCGTTTGCGCTCGACGCAGCCAGGCGGGCCGAACTCGAGCGCGCTCTGAGTGAGGTGGCGGGCAAGACGCTGCCGGTCGAATACCGCGAGAATTTGGAGCTGGTGGCGGGATTTCAGGTGAGCATCGGGCCGTGGATTTTGCACGCCAACCTGCGCGACGAATTGAAATTCTTTAGCGGTGCGCTGCGTTATGCCGGATAGGGATTTGATGGATGTTGATTCCCCGCTTGCCGCACAGGCGGAGTGGTTGACGCGCTATCGTTACGGTCTGCGTTTGTCGGAGCAGGGCACCGTGGTGTCGGTCGGCGACGGCATCGCCTGGATCAGCGGGCTGCCCTCGGCGCGCATGGACGAAATCGTGCAACTGGAAGAGGGCAGCAGCGCGCTGAT
>JANPNS010000169.1:0-7072 GCA_031427575.1 Gallionellaceae bacterium | reverse complement strand
TAAGGCTCCTTCACCACATTGGTCCGCCCGTAATAATAAAGCATGTAGCCGTCAGAGAACGTATTACTAAAACCGGATTCCTTTAACATAGAATCTAAATCAGCAGCATCTTCCTGACGGTGATAGGCGCATATTGCTATTTTCAAATTTTTCAGACGCTCAATGATTTTGGCTGTTCCGCGAATTACCTGAGCTTCTGCGCCTTCCACATCGGCTTTGATAAAATTGATTGATTGATTCTCCTTGAAGAAATCATCCAGGGAAATACTTTTTGCAGAGCTATGGTTTCCCATGCCGACTGGTGCTTGCACAACACAATGCAAGGCTGTGCCGGGATGTTCTCGACACCGCGCACATCCATGCGTATGCCGCACAACACACGCAACAGCCATATCATGATGAGTGCCCAGCCGGAGATGATGCGATAGCGGGTAATCGGGGGGAAAGGGAAAGTTAATATCGCAATCACCGCATACAGCGGCGTGATGACTATTTGAAACAACAGGAAAACTAGCGAGCGAATAAATATCATATCAAGCTAAAAAATTTCATCATCTTTCCGTTCTCAGTGTTGTTGCGGTCAGGCAATTGTCCGGGCATCAAAGCAACGCCGCTACTGCCGCTGCCAGATCAGGATAAATCAGCGTTCCTTGCGGCAGATCACCCTTGGCTTGCGTCTTCTGACCTTTGCCGGTAAGCACCAGAATTGGCTGCGCGCCTATCTTGGCAGCACAAGCCAGGTCGCGCAGTGAATCGCCTACCGCAGGCACGCCCTGCATGCCGACGTTATAGCGTGCCGCAATTTCTTCCAGCATACCAATCCTGGGTTTGCGGCAATTGCAGTCAGCCTGTGCCGCATGGGGGCAGAAAAAAATTGCATCAATTCGTCCACCTGCCAGCGCTACGGCCTTGTGCATTTTTTCGTGTATGGCATTGAGCGTGGGCATATCAAACAAACCACGTCCCACACCGGATTGGTTGGTCGCCACTACAACGTGATAGCCCGCCTGCACCAGGCGCGCAATGGCCTCCATGCTGCCCGGCAGCGGCCGCCACTCATCCGGGTTCTTGATAAATTGGTCGGAGTCGTAATTGATAACGCCATCGCGGTCGAGGATGATTAGTTTCATGTTTTTGCCCTCAGTTTGGAGTGCAGCCTGCGTGTGTTGTTGGGGCTTCAGCCCCTTAGTGTCAATTCCACACGCAGCTTGCTGCGTAGTGGATTGCCTGCCTTTGGTACAACCACGGCGTACCCCTTGCGGGTGTATGTGTCGCTGCTTTATTTACAAGCGCAGTCATGCCTGCGCACTCCATATTTTCGCTCATGCCGCCAGCCTGGAAATATCTGCGACACGGTTCATCGCCTGGTGCAACTGTGCCAGCAACGCGAGGCGGTTAGCGCGCAACGCCGCATCATCGGCATTCACCATCACGTTGTCGAAGAACGCATCCACCGGTTCTTTCAATGCAGCCAAGGCTTGCAAGGAGGCGGTGTAGTCCCCTGCTGCGAATGCCGCATTCGCCTTGGGCGCAATCTTAATCAACGCCTGATGCAATGCTTGCTCGGCGGGCTCTTGCAACAATTTACCGATTACCGCACCTTCGCCCGCCTCTATAAATGCCTTTCTAAGAATATTTCCCACCCGCTTGTTGGCTGCGGCCAGTGCAGCCGCTTCCGGTAAAGCGACAAAGACGCGCACTGCGGCCAGACGTTTGGGCACATTACTTAGCCGCTGTGGGCGTAAACCCACTATGGCTTCCACCTCCTGCGCTGAGTAGCCTTGCTCGCGCAAGTTATAGGCGAGCCGTTCAAAAATAAAATCGGCGAGTACGACATTATTATAGGCAAGGTGCACTTCGATATTTGCTATGTTTATGAAGCCGAAAAGCTTCGATGCTGTCTTTAATAGCCAATCAATATCGAGTGGCAACTCCGCTTCAACTAGTATCCGAGTCACCCCAAGCGCGTGACGACGCAACGCAAATGGATCTTTGTCACCCGTCGGAATCTGCCCGATGTTGAACATGCCGACCAGTGTTTCCAGCTTGTCCGCCAGTGCCACGCAGATGCCGACCATGTTGCGCGGTAGCTCGTCGCCCGCGAAGCGCGGCTTGTAATGGTCTTCGATCGCAAACGCGATGTCATCGCTCATGCCGTCGTGCTGTGCGTAATAGCGCCCCATGATGCCTTGCAATTCCGGGAACTCGCCCACCATGTCGGTGAGCAAATCGGCTTTGGCCAGTAGCGCGGCCTGATCTGCTTGTGTGGCAAGTGCTTCTCCGCCTAATTGCTGACCGATGGCACGTGCGATGGCTTGAACGCGCTGCACGCGATCACCCTGTGTGCCGAGCTTGTTGTGATAGACCACTTTTGACAAACCAAGTACGCGGAAGTCCAACGGCTGCTTGCGATCTTTCTCAAAAAAGAATTTTGCATCGGCTAGGCGCGCCCGTAAAACCCGCTCATTGCCGTGAATGATGTTTTCAGGTTTGTCGGTCTTGATGTTGCTAACCATCAAAAAACGCGGCAACAGCTTTCCGTTTTTGTCCAGCAGCGGAAAATACTTTTGATGCTGTTTCATTGAAAGTATCAGGCACTCCTGCGGTACTTCGAGAAACTCAGGGCTAAATTCACCTGCGTACACTGCCGGATATTCAACCAGTGCGGTCACTTCATCAAGTAGTGCATCATCCTGGGCAATAATTGCCTTGCCCGATTTTTCTTGTAGCGCGACTGAAATAATTTCACGGCGGCGGGCAAAATTTGCAATCACATAGCCTTCAGTTTCGAGAAGCTCTTCATATTTTGTGGCATGTGAAATCTTCACCTTGCCTTTACCCATGAAACGATGGCCGAGAGTATCGCCGTGGTTTTGATGCAAGCCCAAAACACCACTCCCATGACCTTGTAAGTGGGTGTCGCCACACATCATGATCAATCCGTGTACAGGTCTGACGAAAGTAGTGGCTCCCATTCCCCAGCGCATCACTTTAGCGACAGGGAGTTTGCTCAGAACACTCCTAATAATTTCAGTGGTCACGCCATGCAGGGATTCACCCGGTTGGGTATAGCGGTAAACGTAGCAAGATTTACCCTTGTCATCTAATGCCTGCTCCAGCTTGTCTATTCCCACATTGCAAGACTTGGCAAATCCCAGCAAGGCTTGGGAGGGTTTGCCAGATGCATCCAGCCCTGCTGCCACAGAGGGGCCTTTGCGTTCGATTTGTTTATCCGGTTGTTGGAAAGCGACATGGCTGATGGTAACCCCCAGTCTTCGCGGTGTAGCAAATGACCTGAATTCGCTTTTCTCGCTGAGGAAATTTTCCTCCTGCAGTGCTTTAAATATGCCGTTTGCAAACGTCTCTCCCAGTAGGTTCAGCGATTTGGGTGGGAGCTCCTCGGTACGGAGTTCGATGAGTAAGGTTTCGCGCTGATTCATGCTGTACCCCTTTTCAGCATCGGGAAGCCCAGTGCTTCGCGTGAGTCGTAATACGCTTTCGCTACCAACCGCGCTAATGTTCTTACCCGGCCAATGTAAGCGGCGCGTTCAGTTACCGAAATCGCACCACGTGCATCCAACAGATTAAAGGCGTGAGAACACTTCATCACCTGTTCGTAGCCGGGTAACGGCAAGCCTAACTCGATCAGGCGTTTGGCTTCCACTTCGTAGTGGTTAAACTGCTCAAGCAGCCAGTCGACGTTGCTGTGCTCGAAATTATATTTAGACTGTTCGACTTCGTTCTGGTGATAGACATCCCGATAAGTAACGCCCTCAGCCCAAATGATGTCGAACACATTTTCCACACCTTGCAAATTCATGGCGAGCCGCTCAAGCCCGTAGGTGATTTCTCCTAACACTGGCTTACAGTCAAGGCCGCCGACTTGCTGGAAATACGTGAACTGGGTGACTTCCATGCCGTTGAACCAAACTTCCCAACCTAAACCCCACGCGCCCAGCGTCGGCGATTCCCAATCGTCCTCGACAAATCGGATGTCGTTGCTCTTGAGATCAATACCCAGCGCTTCCAGCGACTCAAGATACAAATCCTGAATATTATCGGGCGAAGGCTTCAGCACCACTTGGTACTGGTAGTAGTGCTGTAGGCGATTCGGGTTTTCGCCATAGCGTCCATCCTTGGGGCGGCGGGTGGGCTGCACGTAAGCGGCTTTCCACGGCTCCGGTCCTAGCGAGCGCAAAAAGGTGGCGGTATGCGACGTGCCCGCGCCGACTTCCATGTCGTAGGGTTGCAATAATGCGCAGCCCTGCTTGTCCCAGTAATTCTGTAGCGTCAGGATGATTTGCTGAAAGGTGAGCATTTATTGGTTTTATGCAATCGAGAAAGTGGCGCATTTTACTTTTTTTCTGGCATTGCCGCCTGCCCGATGAGTGTCAGCTTTTTTGTCCGCGATAATTTTTTGATTCCTATCTCACGCTTGAGTGCGGCAGATTTGTCGGCGCAAGTTTCTACAAACACCAACTCCACCGTCCCGCGCCCCCGCGTGTATTTGGATGCCGTGCCCGCATTGTGCGTCTCGATGCGCTTGCCCAGATCGTTGGTGATGCCGCAATACAGGGTGTTATCTGCGCAGCGCAGAATGTAGCAGACCCAGTTCATGTCCCCTCTCCAACCCCTCCCGGCCTCCCCACCCCCCCAGCCCCCTTGTCAGGGGGAGAACCAGGGGAGGAGTTACGTCGCGCCCAGGTATAGGCCAGCATCATAACGATCAGCAACATCACCGCCGCATTGCCCCAGCGCACATAAGGCGTGGCGCCGTCATAGCCTTGCGCCATGCCCAACAACACGGCTTCTTGATGTTGCGGCAATTGCTGCAACACTTTGCCGTTTGCGCCGATGATGGAGGTCACGCCGGTGTTGGTGGCGCGCAGCATCATGCGTCCGCTTTCAAGCGCACGCAGTTGCGAGATTTGGTTGTGCTGCTCGGCCGCAAAGGAATGGCCGTACCAGGCGTCGTTGGTGACATTGACCAGCAGCGTAGCATCCGGCAGCGCGCGGATAATCTCTTCGCCGAACGCATCTTCGTAGCAGATGTTCACCGCCACACGCTGTCCGGCGACATTGAGCGGAGCTTGCCGTTTACCGCCGCGCGCCAGGTCGCCCATGGGGATATTGAGCACGCCATTGATGAACCAGCCAATCACAGGGCGTAATGGAATAAACTCGCCGAACGGCACCAGATGCTGCTTGCGGTAATGTTGCTCGTCCGCCGCACCCACAGTGAACACGCTGTTGTAGTAGTAGCCGCCCTGATCGCGCTCGAAGGAACCGATCAGCACGTCGCCACCGTTCCGTTTGGCGTGGTCGCGCAATTGCTCGATCATGGTTTGCGGCGCTTCATGGCGCAGCAGCGGCAGCGCGGTTTCCGGCAGCACGGTGAGGCGCGCATTATTCTGCAAGGCCAGGCGACGATAAGTTTCCAGCGTGCCGACCAGCGCATCTTCGTTGAATTTGATCTCTTGCGCGATATTGCCCTGCACCAGCGCCACGCTGAACGGTTCGCCGTGCGGCTGCGTCCATGCGACGGTGCGCAGCAGCGCGCCGCCTATCCACAACACTACTAACGTAGCCAAAACTATCCCGCCCGATTTGCGCAACCGCGCGCCGAATAACCGCGCCAACAATCCGGCGCTCAATGCCGCCGCCAGCGACACGCCATACACACCCAGCAGCGGCGCGTAGCCTGCCAGCGGGCTGTCGCTGTGCGCGTAGCCCAACGTCAGCCACGGAAAGCCGGTGAAGATCGTGCCGCGCAGCCATTCGACCAGCACCCAAAACACTGGCATCACCAGCACCGTGCGCATTCCATTCGGTACCGTGTTCATCATCAGGAAGCGCGCTTGCGCATAGCCTGCCAAGGCGGGAAACAAAGCGAGAAATGCGGCGAACAATAACGTAGCAGCTACGGCCAGCAACATCGGCATATCGCCATAGTCGTGCAACGCAACATAAATCCAACTGATGCCTGCGCTGAACAGTCCCAGCCCGAAAAAAAATCCCAGCCCTGCCGCCGTTCGCGGCGTGTCTGCGCGCTGCAGCAATGCGAACAACGCAGCGAGTGCCAGCACCGGTACGATAAAAATGCCGAACGGCGCGAAGCCAAGCACGCATGCCGCCCCGGCCAGCAATGCGAATCCGTGATTTCTGTTCAATATGCTCATGCACCTGTCCCGTTGTCAATCCATCCCAAAACGCGCGCAGCATAACCGATTCGGCGGGTGTACCGCCAACCGCCGCAATCTGTCCGGACAATCTATTCCGGACAATCAGGCTGCGGCAATATGCCGCAGTGCCGGGCTGAAATGTTTTTCTATAATCGCGCTGCAATGTTGCACAACTTATCGGGATAATCTACCCAATGAAATCTATACTGCTGTTCGCTGCGCTATGTTGCGCCACCCATGCTTATGCCGGCTGCGGGACTACATTCTGCTCGGTCAATACTTACTGGGACACCCAGGGGCTGGCGAACCAGGAGGGCTTACGTATTGACTTGCGCTATAGCTACGCAAAAGCCGACACCCCGCGCCATGGTTCGTCTAAAGCCAGCAATGACCCTACCCTGGCGGTGCCCGGCGATGAGGTTGAGAATTTGCGCACCGTGAATCAAACCCTGAACATGGATATCGATTATGCGATCAACCGGCAGTTAAGCGTCGCGCTGGGGCTGCCTTGGGTGATGCGCGACCACTCGCATACCATTGCCCCGGGGCGACCATTGAACAGGGTAACTTTAGCGAACTGGGCGACCTGCGTGTGGTGGGCAATTACCAGTTCGATTCTGGCGACCACCATTCCGGCAGCGGCATACGCTTGGGCTTGAAACTCCCGAGCGGCAAAACCGATTGGGAATTCCAGCCGGGCGCAGTCGGCGAAAGAAGTCTGCAACCGGGCAGCGGCAGCACCGATGCGATCCTTGGAGCATATTTCCATCAGGAATTAGCTGATACACCGTGGGGCTGGTTCGTCAGCCGACGACGAGTATTCCTATGGCTACCGACTGTGGGAAGCCAAATTCTACCCCGAATCCCAGCAACAGCTGAAAATGTTCCTG
>JANPNS010000168.1:0-2802 GCA_031427575.1 Gallionellaceae bacterium | reverse complement strand
GGTCGTGAATTATGATATACGGTTCATTCAGATGCAGAGCCAAGTAGTTTTGGTGAACCTTCTCGGCTAGGTAAAACTCCTGATGCGGAGTAATTTGAGTGACAATAGGGTTGGGAAAAGTACGCGCAGCAGTGAGTTTTTTAATGTAGTCTTGCGAAATTTTCTGTTGCTCGTCACTGGTATAAAAAATTGCAGAGCGATATTGGCTGCCGACATCCGGTCCCTGGCGGTTCAGTTCCGTTGGATCATGCGCTACGCTGAAGAAAACTTCCAGCAGTTGTTGGTAGGAAACTTGCGCCGGATTGAAACTGACGCGTACCGTTTCCGCATGCCCGGTTTTTCCTTCGCTCACATCATCGTAATTTGCACTTTTGGCACTGCCACCGGCATAGCCAGACACCACTTCAGATACGCCCTTGACGTGTTTGAACACCGCATCCACACCCCAGAAACAGCCTCCGGCAAATAACGCGGTTTGTTGGGTTGTGGCAGGTTTATCCATAGCTGCGACGGGAAGTGAAATAACGACCATCATCAATAGTAACCAGATATTGCCACTAACAAGGCGACGACAATCAAATTTATTTTTTAACATGGTAATACTCCTTTAAAAAAATTGCTTGCGAAAATAATCGGGTAGGAAACAACCAGTCAGCGCTTTCCTGGATACGCTTCAGCCAGCAAGGCTTGTATCATTTTCTCGGTTTTCTGGTACGCTCCTTCGCCAAAATGCTGGTAGCGAATCCGGCCT
Organism: Gallionellaceae bacterium; assembly: GCA_031427575.1. Lineage (GTDB taxonomy): Bacteria > Pseudomonadota > Gammaproteobacteria > Burkholderiales > Gallionellaceae > Nitrotoga. The sequence continues at coordinate 2,051 of JANPNS010000168.1, read as the reverse complement.
TGCTTGTCCACCAAATACTGCGCGGGCCAATATTGATTCCGGTAAGCATTCCAAATTTCATATTGATTGTCCATTAATACCGGAAAGGTGATCCCCAGTTCACGGACTTTACGTTCAAGATTGTTTTTATCCTTTTCAAACGGAAACTCCGGAGTATGCACACCGACCACCACCAAACCTTCCGAGCGATATTTATCCGACCAGGCTTTAACATAAGGTAGGGTGTTTAAACAGTTGCTGCATCCATATGTCCAAAATTCCACCAGCACTACTTTGCCGCGCAATGTTTCACGGGTCAGCGGCGACGAATTGAGCCACTGAGGTGTTCCGCTAGTAACCAGATCCGGCATCTGATCGTTTGCGTTTGCCTGGCTGGTTGAAAGCATAACCATGAGCATCAACCAAAAGCTGCTCCCAGGAAAGTACTGATTAAATATTTTCATAAACATGGTGACACCTCTTCAAAAATTCTTCTATGCGGCTGGTACAAAGCGCATTGCCACCGCATTTATGCAATAACGCAAACCGGTCGGCTTCGGGCCATCATCAAACACATGGCCTAGGTGGGCATCGCACAAGGTGCACTGCACTTCGATGCGCGCCACACCTAACAGGTTATCGGCAATTTCATACACATTTTCTGCGGCAATCGGCTGCCAAAAACTCGGCCAGCCGGTACGCGAATCAAATTTTGTTTTAGCATCGAACAGTGCGTTGTCGCAACATATGCAGCGATACAGTCCCGGCTCACGCTTGTTGTAACCCGGCTGTGAATAGGGTTGCTCCGTACCCTGTTCTCGCGTCACCTGATAGGCCAATGGCGATAAGCGTTTTTTCCATTCGGCATCATCATTAATTTTGGATAATGTGGCAGACCCTATCGCTTTTCCATCATCTGAAAATTGCATGATGGTCACTTTTTCGTCGCTGGATGTGGCGTATGAGCGTGTGGCGAGCGCCAAGGTGACGCCTGATAAAGCGAATAAAAATTTTCTGCGTTGCATGATGCTTACCTCCCGCATATCTGACATCGTTCAAAGTAAAAAATTCTTCGCCCGGTTTTGACCGAGGATAAAAACCGGATATGATGCGTCCTGCTACCCGCGTATTCGTGCGGAACAAAATAAAAGTTACATATCCCGAGAATCAGGTGACAGATAATACCGACAATTTTGCAGTGCTGATGAAACAGGCTCTGGCCGGAGACCAACGCGCCTACGCCGACCTGTTGCAAAAAACCTCGCGCCTGCTACGGCCTTTTTTGGCGAAACGTCTCAGTTTCACCAACGAGGTGGATGATCTGTTGCAGGAAATTCTGATCTCTATCCACAAGGCGCGCCACACCTACGATGGCAACCGCCCCTACAAGCCTTGGGTGTACGCCATTGCCCGATTCCGCCTGCAAGACCATTTGCGCGCGCATTATGCCGACCAACTGCACCATGCTGTTGACTTGTCCGAGCTGGAAGAAAATTTGCATGAACATGTAACCAAATCCGCCTTTAGCTACGAATCTATCGGCAAGGAAGTGCAAAAGCTCCCGCCCAAGCAGGCGACCATCCTGCAGATGATTCATCAGGAAGGCTTTACCGCCAAGGAAATCGCCGAAAAAATCGGCATGAAGGAGTCCGCTGTAAAAGTCGCGGCGCACCGCGCCTATAAAGTATTGCGAAACAGATTGGAGAGATGATGAAAAATATTGATGAACTGATCAACAAGCTGGCACAGGACGCGGTAGCCGTAAAGCCCGCGCACCATCCTGTCGTGCTGAGTTTTGAATGGATGATGGTCGCGGTGCTTTATCTTGCCGTAGTGCTGTTATTTTCCGGCATCCGCGCCGATCTGATGTTGCAATTCCAGGAACCCGGGTTCATTGCCGAAATCGCGGCACTCGTCGGCATCCTCGTGGCTACATCCTTGAGCGCGGCATTGCTGTCGTTTCCCGATTTGCACCAGATGCGCCGCTTTGCGCTGGCCCCCGCGTTAATGTTCGCACTCTTTGTGCTGATCATGTTTTTCGCTTGGCGCACCGACAATCCGCCCGCACCGCT
>JANPNS010000167.1:0-4344 GCA_031427575.1 Gallionellaceae bacterium | reverse complement strand
TAATGGAATATCAGATTGCCCAACCAGCTGGACTGCTTCCTGTTTGTATTCTTGACTGAATTTCCTGCGTTTGTGCATCGTTTACCTCCGAGTGTATTATCACTCTTAATGAGGTATCCGTTAAATCGGGGTAGAACCACTTCTTCGTTCACCCGCAACGGCGGAAAAGTGGAGGTTTTGGCCGTAGTTTTTTCAGTGGTTTTCATGGTGTTATTCTTTTTGCATTGCAGATGCGATGCAGTATCGCCCCAACCAGATTCAAATGAAAGTACCCCTTTAAATGAGCCGGGATGAAGTTGCAACGGAATTGGCAGCGCGCGTCCGGTTATACATTTTTTCAGCAGCAAAAGGGCTGGCCGTGGAGAAACATGGTGTGCTGTAGCGCTAATGTGCTACAGTATGCGTGTACCTTTAACCCTTGGAGACAGCTATGTCCACAACCACCATACGCTTGCCGGATGACCTGAAAGCCCGCGTTGCTGCGGCGGCGAAACGTGCGGGCACGAGTACGCACGGTTTCATTCTTGAGGCCATTGCGGAAAAAACGGCGCAGGAGGGGCGGCGTGCCGATTTTGATGCGGTGGCCGAGGAGCGTTATGCCCGTATCGCTTCCTCCGGAAAGACGGTTCCGTGGCAGGAAATGCGCGGTTATCTGGAAGAGCGACTCGCCGGTAAAAAGGTAAAGCGCCCGGTAGCTCGCAAACTGGCGCGCTGACTGTGTCGCGCATCGAATTGGCACCGGAGGTGGGGGATGATTTTGATCGCATCCTCGATCACCTGGCCCAATATCAGGTTGAAAATCCGGTGTTGCGCATCAGGGAGATCATTGAGGCGCTAAACGTGTTGGAGCACAACCCCATGATTGGTCGCCCCGCGCATAACGACAAGCGAGAACTGGTGATTGGGCGTAGTTCGCATGGCTATGTGGCTTTGTACCGTTACATTGTCGAAATCGACACCGGTTTTGTCCTTGCCGTGCGCAGCCAGCAGGAAGCGGGCTATGCGGGGCTTTGAATCTGGAAACCGCAGTTTGAACTTGTAGGAGCGGGCCATGCCCGTTGCCGGGTCATTGCCGGGTCAGGCTTGCATAATTGTATTATTTCTACGGAGGTCAGGCGTCAGGCCTTATTCCAATTTCTGATAGAAAGGAGCACAAGGCGGCGAGTCCGAAAAGCTTTTGGCCGGGCACCCGGATGAGGCGACGAAGACAGTACACGTAGTACGGCTAGGAGCCGAAGACGAAGCCAACGCAGTGATCGTTTCTATCAGGAATTACATTTACGATTCGCCCCGCTCTTTCACCTCACTCCGTGCCCATCCTCGCGCAAAGGTGATGCGCAGTTCTGCACCGACAGACAACCGCCCCGCATCCGACACCACCCCGCCACTTTCGTCCTGCACCATACTATAGCCGCGCGCCAAAACTTTTGTCGGGTCGAGCATGATCAAGTGTTGCGCGGCATTGTTCACACTCCCCAATCGCTGTACCTGCCCTGCGCGCGCCGCCTTTACCAGACGATGCGCGAGATTGGTTTGCCGGTCTTGCAGGCGAGCGAAGTCGCCGCTTGCGGCCCTTAGCCGTTGCATCATGGATTGCCACTGCCAGTGTTGATGCTGCTGGCGATAGGCAAAGGCGCGCTGCATGCGTTGTTGCAGTTGATCTAATTGTTGGGCTTGGCGTTGAAGTTGTTGCGCGGGGTGCACCAGCCTGCGCTGTAGATAGTCCAATGTTTGCATCGCGTTCTGCAGACGGTTGCGCTGCGCGCGTTGCAGGTGCTGCGCCTGATCGAGCAAGCTCCTGAGCAGGTCATGGCGATCAGGCACGACGCGTTGCGCTGCTGCGGTGGGAGTCGGGGCGCGTTGGTCGGCGACGAAATCGGCGATGGTGGAATCGGTCTCGTGCCCGACTCCGCTGACGATGGGGATTCCACTGGCGGCTATCGCGCGTGCCACGACTTCTTCATTGAACGCCCACAGGTCTTCGATGCTGCCGCCGCCTCTACAGACGATCAGCACATCACATTCGGCGCGCTGGTTAGCTATTGCGATGGCCTGCGCGATCATCGAAGCGCTGCCGACTCCCTGCACCGGCGTGGGGTACAGCACCACCGGCACGCTTGGCATGCGTAGTTGTAGAGTAGTGAGCACATCGCGCAAGGCGGCGGCCTGCGGCGAGGTGATGATGCCGATGCACATAGGGAAGGCGGGCAAGGCACGTTTGCGCGCGGTGGCGAACAAGCCCTGGCTTTCCAGTAATTGTTTCAGCCGGGTGAATCGTTCATACAGTACTCCCAGCCCAGCCGGACGTATCTGTTCCACGGTCAACTGAAAATCGCCGCGCTGTTCATATAAAGTAGCGAGGGCTAATACTTCAACCTGCTGACCGTTGGCGATCGGTTCTTTCAATAACTGGTTTTTATGCCGGAACATCACGCACCGAACTTGTGCCTGATCGTCCTTCAGCGAAAAATAAAAATGGCCGGAAGCGGCTTTCACCAAATTTGAGATTTCTCCGCGCACCCATAGCAAGGGTAAGCCGTTTTCCAACAACTGCTTAGCTGCCAGGTTGAGCTCCCGCACCGTAAATACGTGGTTTTTTTTATCTGCAATAAGATCAAAAATCATATTGACATTCCCTAATAATGCACAGTTCAAGCAAGCACGCCGCTTTGCTGGCGAGAATTCCGCCGGCATATAGATAACTTACAGTATCTGTTTGTTTTTATTATTATTTGTAATAGTTCAAAAAATAGGCATCGAGCAAAAAAGGTTATCTGATAGAGAGTTAAGTATTACTTCCGACTCATTATGCACAAAGTTATTCACAGTTCCTGTGCACAAATAAAATTGTGCTTAAGCCATGCGCATTTAGTTTCAATCTGCGCACGCTGCTCAGCAGAAATCTTGCTCAATCAAGCGCGAACAGATACAGTTCCGTTTTGTTGATTTAAGCATATTTTGGAGAAGTTCTGTGTTTGCTATCGTAGAAGCTGCCGGTTGGCCCATCTGGTTTTTGATTATCGCTTCGGTGATTGCGCTGGCTCTGATCGTGGAACGCCTGTTGTACTTGCGCAATAAAAATATCGCGCCGGCAGGTCTGCTCAACGAAGTCATCAAGGAGATCAAGCAAAACGGTGTCAGCGATGGCATGCTGACCCGTCTGGCAGGTTCTTCTCCGCTCGGGCGTATCTTTGCCGCCGGGCTGAAAAACATCAAAAGCCCGACCGATGTCATGAAAGAATCCATAGAAGAAGCGGGACGTGCAGTTGCGCACGATTTGGCACGCTTCCTCACCACCCTGGGCACAATTGCCTCCGTCAGCCTACTGCTGGGCCTGTTCGGCACGGTGATTGGCATGATTGAAATCTTTGGCTCACAGAGCGCCGCCGGAAGCAGCCCGGCGATACTTGCCCACGGTATTTCCATAGCCCTTTATAACACCGCACTCGGCCTGATTGTGGCGATTGCCAGCATGATTTTTTACCGTCATTTCCGCGCCCAAGTGGATAGCCTGACCATCGACATGGAGCAGCAGGCGATCAAGCTGGTTGAGATTGTTCACGGTCAGCGCAAGGACTAAGTAATGAATTTTCAACGTAGGCGCAGGCCCGAAGAACCGGAAATCAATCTGATCCCGATGATAGACGTGTTGCTGGTGATCCTGATTTTTTTGATGACGACCACCAGCTACGCCAAATTTTCCGAATTGCAGATCAATCTGCCGCAGGCCACCGGTGAGGAGACAGCCTTGCAAACCGGCCAAATCGAGGTTGCGGTGGATGCATCCCAGCGTTACGCCATCAACAACGTGGCTACTCCGTTCAGGAACATAGGCGGGCTGGCACAGGCAATGCTCAAAGCGGCGGGCTCACAACCTGATCCCACCATCGTCATCAATGCCGATGCCAAGGCGACGCACCAATCCGTGATCAACATTATGGAGGCGGCACGACTCGCCGGCTATGGCAGGATTACTTTCACTACCAGCCAAAAATAACAGATGGGCACACCCGGGATAAATGGGCTGCAGCAATACTGGTACCGCATCACCCCGTTACATTTCATCCTGCTGCCGCTCAGCATTATTTTCCGGCTGTTAGCGGCCACTCGCCGCACGCTTTATCGCAGCGGCATACTGCCCAGCGTAAAGCTGCCGGTACCGGTTATTGTGGTGGGTAATATCACTGTCGGTGGCAGCGGCAAGACTCCGCTCACGTTGTGGCTGGTGCAGCAATTAATTGAAGGCGGCTGGCACCCCGGCATCATTAGCCGTGGCTATGGCGGCACCGCCACCGCTCCACAAGCGGTAAAAATTTCCAGCGATCCCGATGTGGTGGGCGATGA
>JANPNS010000166.1:0-6638 GCA_031427575.1 Gallionellaceae bacterium | reverse complement strand
GTGTTGAATCAGCTGGATTCCAGGAAATCAGAACGCTATGGACACTATTCATATCAGTATGAATATGCCTACGGACAGGAACATAAGCCACCAGCCAGGACATTTCTGGGCATCAAGATCTGATTCCCCCTTTAGCGCATGGAGACCTTGGCAAAAAAAAGTTTGATCTGGGTCACCATCGCTTCCTTGTTGTTCCTTATTTTTTCGGCGGTCCGTTTTGGGGCCGCCGAATTTCTTTCGGTGGAAGCGCACGAATCCATGCTGGAACTGGATTTCGCCCGGCAACCCCCGTCTGCCGCCCAGCTCGAAGCTGTTGCGCGCCAGTTGGAGATAGCACTTTTCTTTGCAGGCGAGAATCCGGGGCCGCATGAGGACATCGCATATTTGAGCTTGATGCGTGCCGCGTTACCTGATATTTCGCCCGATGAGAAAAAGGCGCAGTTGCAGATCGGGATGTCCGGGTTGCGCACTGCGATAGCGGTGCGCCCGGTCTCTCCCTATAGCTGGACCCTGATGTTGTTCGTCAAGCGGGAACTGGGTGAATTCGATGCCGAGTTTTTCCACGCTTTGCGCCGTTCTGTCGAGCTCGGGCCGTGGGAGCCCGAGTTATTGGAGTCGCTGGCTGATGTCGGTTTGAGCGACTGGAATGAAATGCCCGCAGCAGAGCAGACGCTGATCCGGCAAGTTTTTGTGCGCGGCATGAAAAGTCAAAACAGGCAGGTATTCGACATCATTCGGTCACATCAGAATGGCTGCGCCTTGCTGGCCGAGGATGAAAAGCAGAAGCTGGGTTGCCAATGATGGAAACCCGATCTGTCTTCGAGCAACGTTTGTTCTACGGGTTGCTGGCGCTATTGGTCTGGTTGCCGTTGCCGCTGGCTAGCAACCGCCCGTGGGCTGTTGCGCTATTCGAGATCTGGATCGCGCTGCTGGGGTTGATGTGGCTGGTGGGTTGGCAGCGAAAAGCGGTGATGCCTGGCGCTGCGGTTTCCAGCGCAAAGCCGATGTTGCTGCTGCTGGTTATCTGGTTAATCTATCTGGCATTGTCGCTGCTGCCGCTGCCTTTTGCATGGCGCCTGGCCTTGTCGCCGGAGAGTGCAGCCGTGTACTCACTGGCCGGGGTTGACGGATGGGCGCCGCTCTCGGTGTATCCTTATGAGGGCTTCTTGTACTGGATGAAAAGCATCGCTTATGCGCTGCTGTTTGTGCTTGTCCTGCTGCTGGTCAACAGCAAGCAACGCCTGGTGTTGCTGGCCTATACGCTGGTGCTCAGCGGCCTGTTCCAGGCTTTTTTCGGGAGCATAATGACGTTATCCGGTGTGGAGTACGGCTTCTTCGTGCCAAAGGAAGCTTATGTGGGATATGCCACGGGGACTTTTGTGAACCGCAATCACTTGGCCGGATATCTGGAAATGACTCTGGCAATTGGTATCGGTTTGATGATGGCTTCATCGTCAAGGGGCGAAAAAACACGCTCCTGGAGGCAACGCTTGCGCAGTCTAATCAGTTTGCTGTTGAGCCAAAAGATGGTGCTTCGATTGATGTTGGCGATGATGGTTATCGCGTTGGTGCTGACCCGCTCGCGCATGGGTAATACCGCATTCTTTGCCAGCATGCTGGTGGCGGGACTGATTTGTTTGCTGGTGTTTCGTGCACAGTCTGGCTCGGTACGGGAGATGTTCTCCCGCCGCGATACTAGGGCAACGGTGATCTTACTTTCCAGTTTGATGGTGATTGACCTTTTCATTGTCGGGGCCTGGTTCGGTGTGGAGAAGGTTATGGCGCGCATCGAGCAAAGTTCCACGAGCCGCGATGCAGACCGCATCGAGGTAAGTCTGAGGACGATCAAATTATGGCAAGACTATCCGCTGACAGGTTCCGGGGGCGGCAGTTTCCATATGGTCTTTCCGCGTTATCGCCCCGATACGATAGTTTCCTCTTACGACCATGCCCACCAGGATTATCTGGAGATCGCTGCCGACACCGGCATCCTGGGTCTTGGCCTGCTGGGCTTGATGGTATTGCTCAGCTTTTTGGCAGCACTCGTCGCTCTTCATCGCCGTCATGACCCGTTAATGCGGGGGATGGCCTTTGCGTCGGTGATGGGTATCAGCGCATTGCTGATCCACAGCACAGTGGATTTCAATCTGCAGATACCGGCCAACGCCGCCACCTTCATGGTGGTATTGGCGCTCGGTTGGATCGCGCTGAACTTGGACAAGCGACGATCCAGCAATAATGGCTCGGGCAGAGGGGCAGGACGCGGAGCTTCATCGCATGCAAAATAAATTGGGTGTGCTGTTCGTATGCACTGCGAACATCTGCCGTTCCCCTACCGCAGAAGCGATGTTCCTTAGCAAAGCAACAAAGGCCGGGATTGTCGAGCGCCTGGTGATTGATTCGGCAGGAACACATGACTTCCATGTGGGATCACCGCCCGATCCTAAGGCACAACTGGCGGCAAGCAAGCGCGGCTATGATCTGTCAGCACTGCGCGCGCGCAAAGTTAGCCGGAGAGACCTCGAGTTATTCAATTACATCCTGGCGATGGATTTGAACAATCTGACTGTGTTGCACCGTCTCGGCGAACCCAATTTGTGGAAAAAACCAAAATTGATGATGCCCCACAGCCGCCTGTATAAAGACAAGGAAGTGCCAGATCCTTACGGTGGTGGGGTAGCAGGCTTCGAGTTGGTGTTGGATATGCTGGAAAGTGCCACGGATGGATTGTTGGTCGTCGTTCAGAACGAATTGCTGCAGACCGGCTATTCCAGATGATCAAGAAGTCCAGTTCCTCATTGCCCGGCATGCTGCTACTTAGTGCAGGAGCGATCGACGTCGGCGTGGGGGACTTTTCTCGCGGACTGGCCTGTACCCGCTTTGGTAGGCATCTTTCAGCTACTATTGAGCATTCCATAATTAGCGACAAATCTATCGTTCGGGCTGATGCTTCGACGAACTCAGTACAGGGTACATCCGTTCGTGGTGAGGTATCGAACCATAACGGATGTATCGCAGCCTATTCACTATACGGTCTATACCCTTCGATTCGCTTGGCGCACCTGACCTGCCTTGAGCTAGGCGAATGGTCAGGGTGAACGGTGTAATGATTAATAAAAAGATTAATTGTTTGAAGCTACTCGAACGCAAGCTTCTGCGGGCGCAATTGTTTCTGCTACACTGGCACCAGGATCGGGGTTTGACGCAGGATTTCCAAGAATATTGTTTGACTATCTCTTTGGAGGATATGGTTTGCTACGCTTCACCCTAAGTAAATCTGACTGGCTGCGCATGGGTGTGCTGGCAATGGTTTACTTCTTAGCTGCCAAGGGGGGATTCTCAATCGCCTTGGCCGGCGGCACAGTTACCTTGTTTTGGCCCCCCACTGGTATAGCTTTGGCTGCCTTGTCGCTGTTTGGACGGCGCCTTTGGCTCGGCGTTTTTTTAGGGGCATTCTGCGCTACTCTGGGTGAAGGCTTACCTCTTTTAGCCGTGATCGGGATTGCCTTGGGCAACACGGCAGCGGCATTGTTTGGCGCATCCTTGCTGAGTCGTAAATCCGGATTCAATCATCATCTGGAGTCGGTGCAAGATGTGCTGCGCTTGCTGATTTTTGGCGCGCTGATCAGCACCGCACTCAGTGCAGCCAATGGTGCCTTCTGGCTGGAGTCATTGGGCGGGGAAATTGAGTGGCAGGATTATGGGCAAACTTTTCTGTTCTTGTGGATGGGTGATGCGTTGGGTGTGGTACTGTTTGCGCCAGCTGTAATTGCGTTCTATAGACGAGACTTGCTGGAATGGTCACCCTCACTGCGGCGGTCGATGCTGCTGATGTTCAGCATTTTAATTTTTCTGTGCGTGATCGTTTTTACAGATATTGGCCAGATTTTATTCGGTTATCAATTCAAATCGTACACCATACTTCCGGTCATTATTTGGGCTGCGCTAGGCTTTAATTGGCCCATTACGACCCTGACATTGTTGGTCACTTATGGATTTTCCTTGTTCGGTATTATTACGGCCAGCGGGCGTTTCGACCATGCCACCCAGGTAGATGCTGTCGACGTATGGCTGTACAACATCATAATTGGCGTGGTCGGGTTATGCGTGGCCCTGATGCATGAGCAACGCAGCCGAACTTACAAAAACCTGGAACGAAGCGAGCGCAATTTCAAACGCGCGCAGCGGGTTGTCGGCATGGGAAGTTGGCAGATGGATCTGGGCAATAAAAAATTGGCTTGCTCGGATGAAGTTTATGCAATTTTCGGTCTGGCGAATAATAGCCAACTACTCAGCCAGCAAGACCTTCTTGATTGTGTTCATCCAGATGACCGTAAAATGATGGATGACAAGTATCATGGAGTGGTGCGTGGTGAGCCTTGCGATATCGAGCATCGCATCGTGGCTGATGGTCAGATCAAGTGGGTGAGACAAACGGTAGAGGTGGATTTGGACCGTGCTGGTCGGCCTGCTATAGCTTTTGGTGCGGTGCGCGATATTACCCGGCGCAAGTTGACGGAAGAGAATTTGCGCTTGGCCGCAAATGTATTCGAGGGTAGCGGCGAGGCAATTTTGATCACCGATGCCAATGCAAAAATTTTGACTGTCAATCAGGCATTCACCCGGACCAGCGGTTACTCGCTGGAGGAGATAAAGGGAAAAAATCCGCGCATTTTGTCATCCGGCAAACATGATAAGGATTTTTACCGCGCCATGTGGGTAGCGCTCATGCGTGATGGCTACTGGCAGGGCGAAATTTGGGACAAAGACAAGAGTGGGCGTGTCTTCCCGAAGTTGATGTCCATCAGCGCCATCAAGGACGAGCTGGGCCAGGTGACGCACTATATTTCCATTGCTGCCGACATCACCGAGCGCAAGGAAGCCGAGAAGAATATCCACTCGTTAGCCTATTTTGACGTGCTGACCAGTTTGCCCAATCGCATCCTGTTGCGCGACCGTATCGAGCAATTGGTGGCATCGTCCCATCGCGATAAGAAAAAATTTGCGCTGCTGTTTGTTGATCTGGACCGGTTCAAGTATGTCAACGATTCAATGGGTCATGGCATAGGCGACAAGCTGTTGCAGGTGGTGGCGCAGCGGCTGTTGGAATGCGTGCGGGAGGGCGATACCGTGTCACGCATAGGCGGGGATGAGTTTGTTGTTTTGTTGCGTGAAACCGATGCGGACGGGTCGGCCAGCGTCGCCGGTAAAATTCTGGATTCATTTGCCGTGGTCAGCGACATTGAAGGAACCCAGATTTCCACCCATGCCAGCATCGGTATCAGTATTTACCCAGACCATGCCGCTGACGCTGAGACCATGATTAAAAATGCCGATGTGGCGATGTATTATGCCAAGGAACAGGGACGCAACAACTTCCAGTTCTTTACGCCTGATCTGGATTTTCATGCCCGCCGGTTGTTTTCCATGGAAGAAGATTTGCGCCTGGCTCTGGAGCGCAACGAGTTCATTTTGCACTATCAGCCGCAACTGGATTTGACCACTGGCCTGGTGTGCGGCGCGGAAGCATTATTGCGCTGGAAACATCCGCAGACAGGAGATATTTCGCCGGTAGATTTTATACCGGTGGCAGAAGAGACCGGCCAGATTTTACCGTTAGGCGAGTGGGTGCTGCGCACAGCCTGTAAACAATTGGCCGAGTGGAGGGCGCAGCAGGCCATAGCCGAATTCCCGATATCTGTTAATTTGTCTGTGCGTCAGTTGCGTCAGACAAATCTGGCGCAACTCGTGCAAGATGTGCTGCAGGAGACCCGGTTGCAACCCGGTGATCTTGAGCTTGAGCTCACCGAAGGCATCATGATGGTGGATACACAGGCGGCCATGAAATTTTTGACGCAGATGCATGAGTTGGGTGTGCGCCTGTCGATAGATGACTTTGGCACCGGATTTTCCAGCCTCAGCTACCTCAAGCGGATGCCGCTGGACAGGCTGAAGATAGACCAATCCTTCGTGCGCGACATCGAAATGGATGAGAACGATGCGGCCATTGTGCGCTCCATCATCAGCCTCGGCCACCGCTTCAAGTTGCGCGTCATAGCCGAGGGGGTTGAGACACAAGAGCAAATGGATTTCCTGCGTATCCGGGGCTGTGACGAAATTCAGGGTTTCTACTTCAGCCACCCGCTGCCAGCGGATGAGTTTGTAAAATTTGTCGTGAACTATCCAACCTTGCCTAATCCCTGAATCCGGTTTGCGTAGGGGCGAGATTCACCCTTCGGGTGCGATAACCAATGACTTGCTGGCGTTGTTTGCCAGCTTATTCCATTTCCAGATAGAAACGCCCACGAACGGGTTGGATCGTTATCGTTTCTATCTGGAAATGGAATTAGTCAGTTGGCTATGCAAAGCTAACCTCTGCGAGGCATCGCGCCATTTTTTTGGTGCATGAATAGATCAGGGCGCGAGTGTCAATTCCACATCCAGCTTGCAGGATAACCAACGGGCAGATAAGTTTTGCCCGGCAATGTGACCAAGATTTAGTTGTACTGTGTTACAAAGTGCTGAAGGGATGCAGTGCAAGGCGAAATCGGGCGAAAAAGCGGAGTTTACACGTCGTCTATCGCTACGCGACCCCGCATTTTGAGCCCGATTTTAACGCCGCAATGCGCCCTTCAGTG
>JANPNS010000165.1:0-1791 GCA_031427575.1 Gallionellaceae bacterium | reverse complement strand
GCCCTTGCCGACCGGGTTGTAGGAGCGAATATTGACGCTGTTCGGATAAATGAATTCGGTTTTGTGGTTGGATATATCTTTCGGAATATCCACCAACACCGGTCCCGGGCGACCTGATTTAGCCAGATAAAACGCCTTCTTGATGGTCGGTGCGATGTCTTTCACATCCTTGATTAAAAAATTGTGCTTCACGCAGGGTCGCGTGATACCCACGGTATCCACTTCCTGGAAAGCATCCTCACCAATCGCATAGCTCGGCACTTGGCCGCTGATGATCACCAGCGGGATCGAATCCATATATGCCGTGGCAATCCCGGTCACCGCATTAGTCAGCCCCGGCCCGGAGGTGACTAGCGCCACGCCGACCTTATCCGATGAACGTGAATAGCCATCCGCAGCGTGCACCGCAGCCTGCTCGTGGCGCACCAGAATGTGCTTGACCTTATCTTGATTGAATAGCGCATCGTAAATATGCAGAACAGCCCCGCCTGGATAACCAAACACATATTCGACTTTCTCCTCCTGCAAACACCTGATGGTTATTTCCGCGCCCGTCAATTCCATGTCACACTACCCGTTAAGCAATAATTATTGAAGAACCGCGCAAGATAAAGGTTAGACGCATTTTGGTCAACCCCCATGCAAGTGCGGAATTGTGTAAAAGCCCTACACATGCGGCAATTTGTTAGTATTCTGCTACTCAATGGTAAGCATGCGTCGCCCATTATGGGAGCAATTCAAACTGGCCAGTCACGACGAATTTTCCAGATTTCTCGCCGAAACCGAGCGTCGTGCCTACAAGCAGGCATTGTTTGCAGTGCGCGACGAACATGCGGCGCTGGATATAGTGCAGGACTCCATGCTCAAGCTGGCCGAGAAATATTACGGCAAGCCCGCGCAAGAGTTACCCATGCTGTTTCAGCGCATCCTGCAAAATACCATACGCGATTATTACCGCAGGCAGAAGGTGCGCTCGACATGGACCACGCTGATGTCCTCGCTGATACCACGGCACGATGAGACCGATTATGACCCGCTGGACACCCTGCAGGACAAGGATAACAACAGCCAGTCACTTGCGCCCGACGCCTCTCTGGAGCAGTCGCAGCTCATTGCCCTGATTGAAGAGGCATTAATGAATCTGCCGGCACGTCAACGGGAAGCCTTCCTGTTGCGTTACTGGGAGGATATGGATACGGCGGAAACTGCGGCGGTCATGGGTTGTTCCGAAGGCAGCGTCAAAACACACTGCTCGCGCGCGACCCACGCCATCGCGGCCGCTTTGGAGTTAAAAGGAGTGCATTTGCCATGAACAAAAAAACGAACCTGAACCATGAGCACATAAAACACCTGCTCAACCGCTCCGTTGCAGGGCTGGAGCAACCCGTGCTGGCACGACTGCGCAATGCGCAGGAGCTGGCCTTGCTACGTTATGAGGCACGCCGTGCATCGCCAACATTTGCCTGGGCTGGAAATTTCACAGATGCCAGCGGCACACCTCAAAAAACTCACTATTTAGCTATTGCCGTGCTGCTCGCCGCCATTCTGTTTGGTGCCGCAACCTATTGGAACCAGATTGCTGACAACGATACCAGCGACGTGGATATCGCCATCCTGACTGACGACTTGCCTATGCATGTTTACATAGACTAATGGGCACCTCTAAAAATCCAAACTCCGTCGCGATACTGCGTTGCTCACAAAAAATTACTCCTTACATATCATACATATGCGGCGTCGCAATTTTTTGCTCGCGCCTTGTCTCGCTTAGGATTTTGAATTTTTAGAGGC
>JANPNS010000164.1:0-3555 GCA_031427575.1 Gallionellaceae bacterium | reverse complement strand
AGCAGGCGCCTTGACGATCACTTCAATAATATTTGGGGTGAGGCGGACAACCTTGTGCACGGTAGCGCGCCAATCTTCGTTCATCCGCGCAATAAATGTGGCGTCATCCACCTTGGCCGCAGCGGCAACCTGCGCCAGCATGTTGCTCACCACCGGGTAACCCTGCTTGGCGCTGCCCATAGCTTTGACCACGTTGCCGAAATAAGAAGGATGAAGGTCGCCAAAAAAACTGATGAAGCGGCCATCGTCATGTTTGGCAAGCAGCACGCGCACCTTGTCCGGTTTGGCAGCAGCCCGTTCCGGTTTTGCAGGTTCGCCCTGCTCGTCGCAGGCTTGAAAGTAGCGGCCATCGAGTTTGAATTCATCGGGAAACTCGCGCGCCAGAACCGTGTTCGGCTGAGTACCCGCGGCCACCAGGATGGTGTGCGCGGGCAGGCGGACTTCGCCCGTTTCCTGCCATTTGCCGTCAGCATCCAGCACCTGGTTCATCAGCACCATGGCACTAGCATCGCCATTCGCATCCACCTCAACGCGCAGCGGCGTCAGCCCTTCGGCAAAATGGATACCCTCCTCCAGCGCTTTTTCCACTTCCTCATGAGTGAGGGTATATGAAGGGCTATCGACCAGCCGCTTGCGATAGGCCAGCGTGACGCCGCCCCACGACTGGATCAGCTTGAGGATATTCGGCTGGCGGCCTGCACTCGCGGCTGCAACCCGCTCCGCGCGTATGGCGCGCGCGTGGCTCAGGAATTCGTCGGCAATAACGGTTTCTGTGCCAGACCACATCTGGCGCAGCGCCGCCTCGCCCTTTTCCGCGCTGAGCGTTTCATAGCGATTCAGGAATTTATCAACTTGCACCGGATAGTAAGCCAGCGATTCGGTCGCGGTATCGACTGCAGTCAGACCACCGCCGATGACCACCACCGGCAAGCGCACCTGCATGTTAGCAATGGAATCAGGCTTGGCGGCGCCGGTCAATTGCAAAGCCATCAGAAAATCCGATGCGGTGCGCACGCCGCACGCCATGCCGTTGGGTATGTCGAGCAGCGTCGGGCGGCCCGCTCCGGCAGCCAGGGCAATGTGATCGAAGCCCATGCCGAATGCGCTTTCTGCCGTGACTGTTCCGCCAAAACGCACGCCGCCGAACAGGGCAAACTGCATACGCCGCTGCAGCAACAGGCGAATTATTTTCAGGAAATTTTTGTCCCAAAGCACGGTAATGCCATATTCGGCCACCCCGCCAAAACCGGCCATGACTCTGTCATTCAGCGGTTCGCTCAAGGCGCTGGCATCATGCACCGGAGCAAACGGCACACGTTCACCGCCTCTGCCCACGCCGGACAATTCTCCCGGCAGCGGTTCAATTTTCAGCCCATCGATAGCGGCAACGATATGGCCATCGTTCATCAAGTGATGCGCCAGTGTGTAACCGGCCGGCCCCATACCCACCACCAGCACGCGCTTGCCGGAAGGCGCGTGCGGATAGGGACGACGGATATTGAGCGGGTTCCAGCGCGTGAGCAGGCTGTATATTTCAAAGCCCCAGGGCAGTTCCAGAACGTCTTTCAAGGTGCGCGTTTCAGCCTGTGGAATATTCACCGGCTCCTGCTTTTGATAAATGCAGGACTTCATGCAATCGTTGCAAATACGGTGGCCGGTGGCGGCGACCATGGGGTTGTCCACGACGATGATGGCCAGCGCGCCCAGTGATAAACCGGCAGCCTTGACCTTGTGAAATTCGGAAATTTTTTCTTCCAGCGGACAACCT
The DNA here is from genome assembly GCA_031427575.1 of Gallionellaceae bacterium. Lineage (GTDB taxonomy): Bacteria > Pseudomonadota > Gammaproteobacteria > Burkholderiales > Gallionellaceae > Nitrotoga. Next base: position 1,787 of record JANPNS010000164.1, on the reverse strand, counting down.
GCCAGCGCGACACCGAAGCTGCTCTTTTTAAACGGGGGAAGCGCGGCGACGTCACCCTCCTTTTTCTCGCGCAGGCCGTGCGAGCACGAATCTTTGCCCTGCTCATGACACCAAATACAATAATTGGCTTCACCCAGCGCACCGGCCAGGTCAGTACCTTTATCGGTCAGCGCAAAACCCTCGCGCAGGCGCAAATGGCTGTCCGCAAGACGATGGGCGGTGTAGGGAATATTCTCCACCGGAATAATCGGCACCAGCCGCTGGAAGTCCAGCTTGGCCGGGGTTTTGAACAACACGCCTTGACCATGGCATTTCTTGCCGGCGGGGGTTAACGCAGCCCAAGCCGCGTAACGCATGGCGGTGTCAAGCTTGGCCGCATTTTCTTCTTCGGCATCCAGCCAAGCGTTAACGTGGCGGGCAAAGAGCAGCTCGCTCAATTCAGCGCTACTATCGCCGCAATGAGCCAGGAAAGCGGCGGCAAGGGCATCGCCATCAAAAGTTACAGCATCTACCGCTTTATACTTTTGCAACGCCTTGCGCTGTACAAAGCCGCGCTTGCAACTAAATAGTGGGGCGAGCTCGTAATGCTGTTCGGCCAAGGCACGCAGCTCGGCCTGAATGCCGAATAACTGGCCGATAAATTCTTCCAGATGCGGAGCAAGGTCAATAATGAGCTGCGATTCTTGCAACAGCGGGACGGTTTCTGGCGCAGTTCGCGATGCCATCAACCTTGCCACGAGTTGCGGCTCGCCTTCAGCAAGATACTCAAGGAAACTAGCGTCGAGGCGGCGCAGTCCATTTCCGTCGTAGAGATTTTCGAAACTCAGCCCGAATCCAAGCGCCAATGTCGGATGCGGAGTTGCTCCGCTGCCAGCGCCCGTGTTGACACGTTGCGGCGATGTTAAACTTTCCATGCAGTACCAACTCCCAATTTTTGTGCGACGCAATTATACGACCTTTTTGAGCCGCCGCGCTTTACAATGCGTTGCCAGGGCAGGGTAAATTTGTGCTCGCAAATTTATTTGAGAAATCAATGGCGATTGTCCGGTCAATCAAAAAGTTTTTGTAGGGTGGAAAAAGCGCAGCGTTTCCACCAGCGGACGGTGGATACGCGCTGCGTGGTTGCCATGGCAATAGCAAGGGCGATACATTTTTTATCCAGCATCGGCTGGCATAGTCGTTATTCATAGAGGCCTAGTCATGGTTGAGTTATTTCTGTTGGCGCTACTCATCACCGTTATCGTGTTGAGCATCCGTCGTGGCAAGCCCACGGTGCTGGACAACCCCCTCATCATCCAGCGCCTGGGGCAATACCACATCACCCTGGCACCGCAACTCAATCGCGCGCAAACCTTCATCGAGAAAATCGCTGACCAATTCGCACTATCTCCTCCGCCGCAGGGAGATCTTCCCAGCCAGTTTTTTGAAGTGCGCGATCGCAACGTGCCCGCCCAAGAGGGGAGTTTTTACTTGCTGTCTGCCGCATATCGCGGCGGACTGCTGTACTTTCAGGCGATCAATCCGCAGCCCTTACTGCGTGATGCTGACAGCCACCTGAAACAGCTACGGGAGTTTTCCGAAGCGGTGCTGGCACTGCATCCGCTCGAGCATCCAGCACCCGGCGATGAGGTTGAAAAACTGCGCAGTGCGATCGAAATGGCGGCACACCAATTGAAGATAGCCGTGAAAATGTTGACGGAAGCGGACTGATTCTGGCGCTATAGCACGATACCGGAAAGGCCTGTCGTAGCCAAAACGGGGCGTCTCATATATACTCCACGTAGCTT
>JANPNS010000163.1:0-1927 GCA_031427575.1 Gallionellaceae bacterium | reverse complement strand
CGTCAACCTCGAGCGGCGCGTGCTCGAGCGCACCACCGAGCTACAAGCCGCCAACCAGGAGCTGGAGGCGTTCAGCTACTCGGTGTCGCACGACCTGCGCGCGCCGCTGCGCTCCATTGACGGTTTCAGCCAGGCGGTGCTGGAGGATTACGCCGACAGGCTGGACGATCAGGGCAAGGATTATCTCAACCGCGTGCGCGGCGCTACCCAGCGTATGGGACATCTCATCGATGATATGCTCACCCTGTCGCGCGTCACTCGTGCAGAGATGCGGCGCGGGACTGTCGACCTCAGCGCGCTCGCCGCCGACGTGCTTGCGGAACTGCAGAAAAGCGAGCCTGAGCGCCCGCTGGACTGGCACATCGAATCCGGCCTGGTCGCACAGGGCGATGCCCAACTGCTGCGCGTGGCGCTGGTCAACCTGCTCGGCAACGCCTGGAAGTTCACCGGCAAAACAGCAAACGCAAAGATCGAGTTCGGCGCGGCCTCTGTACTTAACACTGGTAACGCCCCCATACCGAACACTCAGGGCGCGCCAGATTTTGCGCCGAGTTTCTTCGTGCGCGACAACGGTGCCGGCTACGATATGACCCATGCCGACAAGTTGTTCGGCGCATTCCAGCGCCTGCATCTGGCCAGCGACTTCCCCGGCACCGGCATCGGGCTGGCCACGGTACAGCGCATCATTCACCGCCACGGCGGCCGGGTCTGGGCCGAGGGCGCGGTGGGGAAAGGCGCGACGTTTTATTTCACCCTGTGATCGGGCCATATCACGGTGTAGGCCATACCTGCAAAGGAGAAGGTAATGAACCGAAAGACCATTCTGCTGGTGGAAGACAACCCCGACGATGAAGCGCTGACCCTGCGCGCCCTCAAGAAAAACAACATCCTCAATGAAGTGACAGTGGCGCACGACGGCCAGGAGGCGCTCGACTATTTCTTCGGCGAGGGCGCGTCCGAACGGCCCGCGCCGACACTGGTGCTGCTGGATCTGAAACTGCCCAAGATCGACGGACTGGAAGTACTGCGGCGCATTCGCGCCGACCCGCGAACGCGCTTGCAGCCGATAGTGATCTGCACCTCTTCCAAAGAGGAACAGGACATCATCACGGGCTACGGCCTTGGCGCCAACAGCTACATCCGCAAACCGGTGGACTTCAGCCAGTTCATGGAGGCGATCCGGCAGGTCGGTCTCTACTGGCTGGTGTTGAACGAGCCGCCGGGACAAAAAGGATTCAGCCAATGACCACCCCGCTGCGTGTTCTGATTATCGAGGACTCGGAGAACGACGCCGAGCTGCTGCTGCGCGAGCTGCGGCGTGGCGGCTATGCACCCGAGTCTGAACGGGTGGAGACGCCCGAGGAACTGGAGGACGCGCTGTCCCGGCAATCCTGGGACTTAATCGTCTCCGACTACATGATGCCGCGCTTCAACGGCCTGCAAGCACTGAAGCTTATGCAGGGAAAAGGGATCGACATCCCGTTCATCATCGTGTCCGGATCGATCGGCGAGGATATAGCGGTCGCGGCGATGAAAGCCGGCGCTCACGACTATCTGATGAAAGGCAACCTCGCGCGCCTGCTGCCCGCCATCGAGCGCGAACTGCGCGAAGTGCGCGTGCGGCAGGGATGGCGGCAGGCAGACGAAACCATCCATCGCCTCGCCTACACCGACCCACTCACCGGCTTGCCGAACCGCATCCGTTTCCGCGAACTGGTGCAGGAAGCAATAGTAACCGGGCAACGCGAACAGCGCCCCATCGCCCTGCTGCTGATGGATCTTGACCATTTCAAGGACGTCAACGACACGCTCGGCCACGACCGTGGTGACGGCCTGTTGCAGCAAGTCGGCATGCGCCTGCGCGATGCGTTAGTCGCCCCCGACATTGTCGCACGCCTTGGCGGCGATGAATTCGGTATTCTGTTGC
>JANPNS010000162.1:0-3917 GCA_031427575.1 Gallionellaceae bacterium | reverse complement strand
TGGTTCGCGTGCGTCTCGGCGAGGTTCTGCGCGACCAGTCCCCCCATGGACGTGCCCATGAGAAAGCTGCGGCGCGGCTTGCCAACCTGACTCGTGAACAGTCCGCGCAGCTGGTGCGTGCTGGCCGCGCCCTCTTTCACTGCCCAGCCGTTCTCCGGGAAGCCATAGCCGTCCGGTATTTGGGCCTTGGCCTCCACCAGTTTTTCGCTGACCAGACGGCGCGCGAAATAGATGTCCACGTTGTCTTTAAAATAGACCGTCACCTGAGAAAAGCCAAACATGGACATGGAGCGGATGTGCTCCACGCCGGGCAAACCCGCCATGGCGGTCTCAACCGGCATGGTCAGCAGCTTTTCAACTTCTTCGGATGCCAGGCCAGAAGCTTCGGTCTGGATGCTCACCTGTACCGGCGTTACATCCGGCAGGCCGTCTATCGGAATATGTTGCCAGGATCTGACCCCAAAAAATATCACCAACAGAAATGCTACAAGCACCAGCACCTTGTAGCGCAAGGATAGATCAACAATATTATTTAACATGGCAGCCCCTTAGTCCGCATCGCCGATTTGCGATTTGAGCAGGCGCGCCTTGAGGGCGTAAGCACCGCTCACCACTACACTCTCTCCCGCCGCCACGCCGGATTTAAGCACGGCGTAACCCTGTACGCGCTCGCCTATTTCTACGGCGCGTGGTTCAAACCCGCCACGTTCTGCGACAAATACTGTAGTCTGACCCTGCATCATCAGCACCGCTTCGTCAGGCACGATCAGCGCTTTTGCACTGGCCCCGCTGGTGTTGATCGCGGCGCTGGCGAACATTTCAGGTTTCAGCCTGCCAGATGGGTTTGGCACTTCTACCCGCGCCTTAATGGTGCGGCTTTCCTTGTTCATCGTGCTGCTGATATAGGTAAGCCGCCCTTTGAAGATTTCATTAGGATAAGCAGAGGTTGTCACGCTGGCTGGTGCGCCGACCCTCACCTTACCCAAGTCCTTTTCAAACAGATCCGTTTCAATCCACAGGACGGACAGATCAGCCACGGCAAAGAGAGTGACTTGTCCGGCGTGGCCAGCTCCCCCAGCACCGCTTTTTTCTCGATGATAGTGCCGGCAAATGGCGCAACCAGCGGGAAGATGGAACCGGATAGTTTTTCCGGATCAACACCCATCATGCTTAACTTGTCACTGGCGGCGTGTAAGCTCACCCGGGCTTTTTCGTGCTCGGCTCTGGCGCGAAAATAATCCTTCTCCGGGATGATATTGTCGGCGTGCAGTCGCTGTGCACGCTCAAAGCCTGCTTGAGCTACAGACGCCTCACTCGCTGCCTGCATATAGCTGGAACGCGCCTCCCCCAGTTCTATACTATCCAGCATGGCCAGCGTCTGACCCGACATTACCCGATCACCCAGATTGGCGTTCACCTTGACAATCCGGCCCGACACGCGCGGTCCCACATGCGCCAGCTTGTCCTGATTGGCTTGAATGGTCGCCGTAACGATGAGCTGCTCACTGCGTTGTTGCAGAACCAGCTTTTGCAATTTTATGCCTGCTTTCTCGGCTTCTTCGGCACTCAGTGTCAGCAACTTCTCTTTGTCTTTTTCGCCGAGAGCTTCTTTATCTTTTTTTTTTTCTGCTATTTGTTCAGAATGTTTTTCGTCTGTTTCAGAGACCTTCGTTTTTTCACCACAAGCTGCAAGAAGGGGGACTGTCAAACTACCTGCCAACAACCAGATACTGAGCTGGATCAGCGGATTCTTTTTTGTGCTGTTTGTTTTTTTCATGTTAAAAATTCCTTAATTTTTGTGTTCGATAGATGTTGGCACGGGCTGCCAGCCCGACGCTGCTTCAAGGGCAACTTTGGTCAAGCGCAGCTCGGTCCGGGCATCGAGAAGGTCGCGCTGCCCATCCAGTACCTGGCGGTTGACCAGCAACAATTGCAGCAGCCCAATCTCGCCGGCACGAAAGGAAACGGAAGAGAGATGCTGGTTTTCCTCCAGGCTGGGCAGCACCGATTCACTCAGGCGTTGAACACGCGCTTGCAGATTCTCCCAGCGCGCCCACAACATCAACACCTGGGCACGCGAGTCACGTTGCACAGCCTGCTTCTGCACTTGCACCTGGGTCAGCTCTGTTGTCGCGCGGCCGATTCCGGTGCCGTTGCGGCGAAACAGCGGCAGCGGCAGATAGACGCTTAAACCTGTGATCTGGTCTTGGGAATTAGCCAGTCCTTCGCGAGCTGAGCTCAGACCCAGCGTCACGTCTGGATAAACTGTCGCACGTTCCAAATCGAGACGGCTACTGGCGGCTTTTTCCCGATGGTCGAACGCACGTACAAGCGGGCGGTTTGCGGCAGAAGTCAGCAACTCATCCAAAGTGTACAAAACAGAAGAGGGATCGAGATATCCGCTCACTTCGGGCAAGTTATCTCCTGGCAGTTGCAACAACGCGGTCAGCTCGGATCGTGCCTGGACAAGTTGCTCCCGCAACAGGGACACCTGGTTTTGGGCGCGCTCTGCTTCAACTTTGGCGAGATTGCCGTCGAGGCGGCTGTCTTCGCCAGCAGCAACCCGCTTTTTGACTGCCAACGCCGCTTCCTCAATGAGCTTGAGCGTTTGCTCCTCCATTTGAATCCGCAGTTGCAGGCTGAGCACCCGCACGAAGCGCTGCTCCACCTCTGCGCGCAGTTGACGTAGCGTTTCTGCGATGACCTCTTGTGTCGCTGCAAGAGACTGTTCCGCTGCGCTACGCCGCGCGCCCTGTTGCCCGGCTATTTCAAAAGTCTGCGCCAGTCCTACCTTCCATTCGCGGTTGATCTGGTCGGGTGCTGGAATTTGAGGAATAGTGCGCCTGCGCAATTCTGTAGAAAGCTGTGGATTGTTCCATAGCAGTGCACGGGCGTCACTGAACTCACCCTCTGCCGCAGAAAGACTTGCCTGGGTAGAGCGCAGTGCCGGATTGGCTTGCTCAGCCTGTGCCCAGGCTTGCTCCAGAGTGAGCGGAGCCGACAGGGCTGGAAGCGAATAAAGAGATGCAAACAGGAATGGCACACCCATAAGGCGGCGCAACAGCCGCATCCTGACTCGCAGGAAGCGAAAAATAGTGATGAATGGCACGGTAACTCCTTCTAACTTGCGTGCGGCAGCTCACTTGAGACGAGCGCACACGCAAAACAAAATCAAAAATTTATTTGGATTAAGTCTTAAGAAAGGAATCGCGGTGGACGGAAACGACTGTCTGGGGAAGGAAATTGAATGGGGGGAGACTGCTGGCTGGAATATTCGCTTGCGAATTCAAGCGTCACGGACGCCATCTGACTGTGCAAGCCCACGAAATGCCCGATGGCGTGACACCAGTGATTGCACGGGATTTTAGATGAAACGGTTTTGGTGTCTGATGGTTCGGCTGAAGAACGGTCATCGCCCACTGCCTGGCAATATTGCTCGTCGAACAACACGTCCGCTACAGCTGCTTTATTAAACGTCCAGCCACCCGCGTTGATCACGAGTGTGATCAACAGAAAATATATAGACTGGCGAATCAATTTAATTTTCATTTTTTTGATGCTAAATAATTTTATGTTTAGTGCAAACAGAGTATGTCGTTTTTCAAATACTTAACGCATCCTTGTACGCAAACAGATATGACTTTCTGACACTATTCCTTGAACTTAATTGTGGTTAATCCTACTGCCTCCCAATCCTGCATGCCGCCGCGATACCAGATCAGTTTGTGGCTCGTCAGGGGAATCAGTGGGTAATTGTAGCCGGTTTTTCAACTCATATTGCTGCGAAGCTTAATTATCAGCCGCAGTCGTGAGGAACCGATAGAGCTTTCTGCATGATGCATCAAAGGCGTCTTGTTGCTGTTCAGAGATTTTAGGCCAGATGAGCGGGCCTCCCTCTTCTTCAAGCAGATCGAAGG
>JANPNS010000161.1:0-6916 GCA_031427575.1 Gallionellaceae bacterium | reverse complement strand
GCGAATACCGCCTCAAAATAAGGTGGCCCGACCGAGATCTTGCCCAGGTTCAGCGCATCGAGGAACAGGGGATAGAGCGTACCAAGGAACACTGTGCCAGCGGCGGCGACCAGCAGCACGTTATTCAGCAACAGCATGGATTCACGCGAAACCACCTCGAACCCGCCGCCCATTCCCACCTTCTGTGCGCGCCAGGCAAACAATATCAACGAGCCGCCGACCACCACGCAAATGTAAATCAGAATAAACAGACCGCGTGCCGGATCTGATGCAAAAGAATGTACCGATGTCAAAATACCGGAACGCACCAGGAAGGTTCCCAGCAGGCTCAACGAGAAAGCAGAGATAGCCAGTATCACGGTCCAGCTCTTGAAAGCGCCGCGTTTTTCCGTCACCGCCAGCGAGTGGATCAGCGCCGTACCCACCAGCCAAGGCATGAACGAGGCGTTTTCGACCGGATCCCAGAACCACCAGCCGCCCCAACCCAACTCGTAATAGGCCCACCAGCTTCCGAGCATGACGCCCAAGGTGAGAAACATCCACGCCACCGTGGTCCATGGCCGCGACCAGCGCGCCCAGGCAGCATCCAACTGGCCGCCGATAAGCGCCGCGATGGCGAAAGAAAAGGCCACCGACATTCCGACGTAACCCATATACAACAGGGGCGGGTGGATGATCATGCCAAAATCCTGCAACTGCGGATTGAGATCGAAACCGTCCAGTGCGGCTGGCAGCAAGCGTTCAAACGGATTAGAGGTAAACAGTATGAAGGCAATGAAACCGACGCTGACCAAGCCCAGCACACCTAACACACGCGCCACCATCTCTTGTGGCAGGCGCTTGCTGAAAAGAGCTACCGCCGTCGTCCATCCCGCGAGCATCAGCATCCACAGCAGTAGCGAACCCTCATGCCCGCCCCACACCGCAGCGATGCGGTACTGCAGCGGCAGCAGTAAATTAGAATGTTGGGCGACGAATTTGACCGAAAAATCGTAAGTAATAAAAGAATAAGCGAAAGTGACGAAGGCAATAATGACACAAGCCATCTGCCCAAAGACCGCCGGCTTGGCCACCGCCATCAGCCGCTGGTTACCATTCAGGCTGCCGAGTATAGGTAGCACGCCCAACACCAGCGCCAGTACCAGCGCCAGTATCAGGGAAAAATTACCGATCTCAGGTATCATGCTCCTCTCCCCTGCCCGACTATAGTTCGACTATCCAGCACCAAGGTGCTCAATCCAGCCTGGTTTGGCTTGGCTCGTTTAAATCTATTCAACATTTCCCATCCTTCCATTGTGCCGTCTCCCAATCCGCGTTTTGAGATGCCTAGTATTACAAATCATAAATTACGAAACATAGTTTTGAACCTGCCCGCATCATCGTAGGGCGGATGCAACAAAGTCAGGCAATCCACTATCCAGCAAGCTGGATAGTGGAATTGACACAGCCGCGGGCGTTATCCGCCGAATGAAAATCATACGGCGGTAGGCGCCGCGCTTTTCCGCCCTACAGGTTTTGAACATGTTCCGTTAATTCTGTGGCTCAATACTAGTAGCGCTCTTCTAAGCGCTACTATAACTATAGGGCATCTCTAAAAAATCCAAACTCCGTCGCGATACTGCGTTACTCAAAAAAATTTTAACTCTTACATTCCTGTCCTGAGCCCAGTCGAAGGGTCACACATATGCGGCGCGCTAAAATTTTTAGGTCCAGCCAACCTGAAGGTTACCCTACACTGAAACTTCGTTTTCTCGCGCCTTGTCTCGCTCAGGATTTTGAATTTTTAGAGGTGCCCTATATACCCTAATACTAATATATAGCAAGCAAGCTTTATCGCCATTCAATCTTCAAGTCTAACATGGACATTATAATTATTACAAACTTGAATAAGACCCTGTCGGCTCCAGGGTACAATCACCACCGGCCATCTTCGCTTCTCGACCCGGTGGTGTGGCATCTCTATTTTAGGTCAGCATGGTAATCCACCGTCAGCGGCGCGTGATCACTAAATTGCTGTTCCGTATAGATACTTGCCATACTCGCAGCCTGTGCTGTATGTGGTGTAGCGATGTGATAGTCAATCCGCCAGCCGACATCTTTCGCTCTGGCCTGGCCGCGATTTGACCACCAGGTATAGGTTTCCCGTTCGGGATACAGGCTACGGAACACATCCACGAAGCCTACTTCACCAAATAGCTCGGTCAGCCAAGCACGCTCTTGCGGCAGGAAGCCGGAGTTCTTTTTGTTGCCGCGCCAATTTTTTAAATCTTTCTCGGTGTGCGCTATATTCCAGTCGCCGCAAAGCAGCACTTCACGCCCGCTGACGTAGAGGGCGCGCAAATGCGGCATTAAAGCAGCCATAAATTTGTATTTCACCTCCTGCCGCTCTTCGCCGCTGGAGCCCGATGGCAGATACAGGGAAATGACACTGAAGTTGCCGAATTGTGCCTCGATATATCGCCCTTCGCTGTCGAATTCGGCGATGCCCAAACCCACCACTACTTGCTGCGGTACTTGCCTGCAATAGATACCTACACCGCTGTATCCCTTTTTTTCGGCAAAATGGAAATAACCATGGTAACCGGGCGGAGCGAGCATAACGGGCGTCATGTCAGCGACTTGCGCCTTGAGTTCTTGCAGGCAGACAATATCGGCTTGCTGTTGTGCCAGCCATGGCAAAAATCCCTTGCTGAAAGCCGAGCGGATACCGTTAAGATTGATAGTAATGACACGCACAAATATTCTCCGACACAACAGACTGCCATTATAATGGCGCATTCTTGTACCGCCCAGCTTCAATTGGGGCAGCTGTCTCTGTAGAGTTTTCCTGTTAGGAGTGATATGTCACAGTTCCGCCAGGATTTCATACGCTTCGTCATCGAGCAAGAAGCGTTGCGCTTCGGCGAATTCCAGACCAAGGCCGGGCGTCTGTCCCCCTATTTCTTTAACGCCGGGCTGTTTAATGACGGTGCTTCGCTGAAGCATCTGACACAGTTTTATGCGCAGGCTATCCTGGCTTCCAAAATCTCTTTTGACATGTTGTTCGGCCCGGCCTACAAAGGCATTCCGCTGGCAGCAGGAACGGCCATCGCATTGGCTGAGCAAGGCCGCAACATACCTTTTAGCTATAATCGCAAAGAGGCTAAAGATCATGGAGAGGGCGGCAGCACGGTCGGCGCAGGTCTGCAAGGGCGCGTGCTGATTATTGACGACGTTATTTCCGCCGGCACCTCGGTACGAGAATCCATAGAATTGATTTGCGCTGCCGGTGCCACGCCTTGCGGCGTGGTCATCGCACTGGATCGTATGGAACGGGGACAGAACGAGCTTTCCGCTGCGCAGGAAATTCAGCGTAACTACGGTGTCCCGGTAGTAGCTATTGCCACGCTGGATGACATGCTTGGTTATTTGCAGGATCATGCTGTGATGGTGCAGAATCTGCAGGCAGTTCGGGCTTATCGTGATTGTTATGGGGTAAAAAATGACTAATGCAAGAATTTTTTGTGCGGGCCTGGTGCTGTTCGTCGCCTTTATCGCGACAGCTGAGGCCAAGCTATACAAGTGGGTGGACGAAAAAGGCGTGACTCACTACGGCGAAACGATACCGCCAGAATACGCCGACAAAGACAATGTTCAGTTTAGCGACCAAGGACGCGTGATCAAGAAAAACGAGAAGATTAGTGCCGAGGAACAGCGCGCCCTGGATGAAATTGCTGCCAGAAAAGTTGCAGAGGATAAAGCCGCACTCGAGCAACGCCGCAAGGATAATATGCTGCTGAGCACCTTCAGCAATGAAAATGAAATTGATCTGGCACGCGATCGCAACCTGCAGCAAGTTGAGGCCGTTATTAATAGCATCCAGCTACTGCAGAAATCCGCTCAGGAAAACCTGGAAAGTTTTCAGCAAGAAGCTGAGCAAAGAACAAAAGCCGGCAAGAATATTCCCGACTCCTTACAGGCCGACATCGCCGAGGCCAAAAATCAAGTAACCAAGCTGCAACTGGATTTAGCCAAGGCTCAGGAAAAATCTGTTTCAGTCCGGGCTGGTTACGAAGCCGACAAAGCGCGCTACCGCAAGCTGACCGAAAACAAGAAAGAAAAATAAGCGCTGTAAACCTGATATCGTGCGCTTGTCAGCTGCGCACCTTGCGGCTTTGGAACAACGACGCTTAGGTCAGAGTAAATGGCCGCTGGCACCCTCGGCGTCACGCGGTTTTATGATAGCTCACGACACGCTCGACTTCATTCCTTGAGCCCAGAATAACGGGTACACGCTGGTGCAAACCCGTTGGCCTGAGGTCCATGATGCGCTCACGTCCGGTGGAGCACATGCCCCCGGCTTGCTCCACGATGAAAGACATCGGGTTGGACTCATACAATAGACGTAGCTTACCGGCCTTACCTGCTTCCTTGTGGTCGAATGGATACATAAAGATACCGCCACGCATCAGAATGCGATGCACTTCTGCCACCATCGAAGCCACCCAGCGCATATTGAAATTCTTTTCGCGCCCGCCTGCTGTCTTACCCTTCATGCATTCGTCCACGTAGCGTTGCACCGGGGCTTCCCAATGGCGCTGGTTGGACATATTGATGGCAAATTCCTGAGTATCCGCCGGAATAGTCATGGCCGGATGGGTCAGCATAAATTCACCGATGTCATTATCCAAGGTAAAACCATTCACGCCATTGCCGGTGGTAAGTACCAGCATGGTCGAAGGGCCATACAGCGCATAACCCGCACAAACCTGCTTGGTACCGGGTTGCAGGAAATCGGCAGCGGTCGGATTGGTCACGCCTTCAGGGCAGCGCAGAATGGAGAAAATCGTGCCTACGGAAATATTCACGTCAATGTTGGACGAGCCGTCCAGCGGGTCAAAGGTCAGCAAATACTTGCCTTTGGGGTATTGCGCAGGAATAGGGTAAATCTCATCCATTTCCTCCGAAGCCATCGCGGCCAGGTGGCCGCTCCATTCGTTGGCCTTGATGAAAATGTCGTTGGTAATCACATCCAGTTTTTTTTGTGTTTCACCCTGAATATTTTCACTTCCGGCGCTTCCCAGTACTCCAATCAATGCGCCTTTATTTACACTATGGGCAATTTGCTTGCAAGCCATGATGATGTCGCTCAACAGTCCTGTGAAATTGCCGCTGGCTCCGGGTATATGCCTTTGTTCCTCGATAATGAATTGCACTAAATTTTTACTCATTTACTTAATTTTCTTTCTAGGAAATTAGATTTGAAAGCTGTTCATTTTACAGTGTTCTGCATCGTCCCTCTACCCCCTTATCCCGCTTATCACTAGTTTATGGCGTTATGAAGGCGAGGGTATCTATCCTGCTTACCAAAAATAGTTACCCTTGCTCTCCCTATTGACTTAATTAAGTAACTAATGTAACTTTATAAAAATTACTTAATTTAATAAGGTGTATTTGTTCATGAGTACAAGCGCACGTTTTACCAATCCATTCCGGCCTGGTGCTGGGCACATGCCTCCTTACCTGGCAGGCAGGGATGCAGAGAAAAAAGAATTTGCCCGGTTATTAAAGCAAGACACCATCCTTGAGAACATGGTACTGACCGGATTGCGGGGTGTCGGGAAAACGGTTCTGCTGGAAACATTAAAACCCATCGCAATTAGCGAGGGGTGGGCATGGGTCGGCACAGACCTATCGGAAACATCCAGTCTTAGTGAAGAAAATATTGCGCTACGCTTGCTGACTGATTTGTCAGTGTTTACTTCATCTATCGTTATTTCATCTCGTGAATTGCAAGGAATGGGATTTGCCGGGCAAAAAAGCACGCATCAGGAAACCCTGGATTTTAATCTTCTGCAGCGTATTTACAGCCATACCCCCGGCCTGGTAGCAGACAAAGTAAAGCAAGTTCTCGAAACCGTCTGGCGGTTTACCAGCCAGGGAAAATTAAAGGGGATTATTTTTGCTTACGACGAAGCCCAGACCATGGCGGATCACTCGGCTAAAGACCAGTATCCACTTTCATTGCTTTTGGACGTTTTCCAGTCCATACAACGTAAAGGCATCCCCTTTATGCTTTTGTTGACTGGGCTACCAACCTTATACCCCAAGCTGGTAGAAGCCAGAACTTTTTCAGAAAGAATGTTCCATGTGGTTTTTCTCGACAGGCTGGATGAAAAAGCCAGTCGGGAGGCCATACTCACTCCAATTAAATCTGCCAAATCTACCGTCAGCTTCGATGAAAAATCAGTCAATACCATCGTAGATATATCGGGAGGCTACCCATACTTCATTCAATTTATATGCCGGGAAGTTTACGATGTATTCATCCAGCAACTGGAAGCCGGGCAAAAAGCATCCGTGCCCATGCAAGCAATTGTACAAAAGCTGGATACAGATTTTTTTTCAGGACGGTGGGCCAGAGCAACAGATAGACAAAGAGAATTGCTGGACATCATTGCCCGGCTCCCAAACTCCGACTCCGAATTTACCGTACAAGAACTGGTAGAGCTATCAAACAAATCATTATCAAAACCCTTCGGCAGGAGTCATGCAAATCAAATGCTGGTTTCGCTTGCTGGCGCAGGTCTGGTTTACAAGAACAGGCATGGAAAATATTCATTTGCTGTGCCCTTACTGGGGAAATTTATTCTCCGTCAGATGGAGCATGCTGAGAGGAAATTATTTTGAACGATCATGGGTCGGGCAGAACAAACTCGGTTTTACCAGACGGTTTAGTTACCTTAACAAAGAATAGCGTCCCCCGTTGCCGATATTCTTGCCAATGGCTATGAGCTACGAGCTCTGTATTTGCAACTCCATGTAGTATATGTACTGAAAAAAATGCGAATCTGAAAAACAATATGGCTGATAACCGCAAAGTGGTGAAGGTATTTCTCGCGTCACCGGGTGATCTTCCCGACGAGCGCAGGGCTGC
>JANPNS010000160.1:0-1742 GCA_031427575.1 Gallionellaceae bacterium | reverse complement strand
GTCCCAGAAATCCTGCGGCAGTTGCAACACGCCGGTGTAGAGCAGGTCGGTATCTTCCAGCACCTTGTCATTAAAATAATCCTGCGCATCCAGACCCAGTGCACGCGCTTTTATGCGCATGTTGATGTCCTTGCTGACCAGTATCACCGTGCGTTTCGGCACTTGATTATGCAGATACATCACCACACCCAGGATGGCGTTGTCGGCTTTGCCATTGGCAAAATTTTTCGGCAGCTCCTGGTCTATGAACTGGGTTTGCAGGAACAGGCGACCGGTGGCAGCCTTGTTGGCTTCGGTCTGCAACGAGACCCCATCCTCTATATTGTGCGTGCCCTCGCTTATCAAACCATCGAGAAAACGGCTGGTTTGACGGGCGTTGCGCGCAACTTCAGTCATGCCTTTCTTGTTGTTATCCAATTCTTCCAGCACAAACATCGGCAGGTAAATATCATGTTCCTCAAAGCGAAACAGGCTGGTGGGATCGTGCATCAGCACATTGGTGTCCAGTACGAACAGCTTGACGGCGGTATCAGGTGTGGCTGGGGTTTTACGGGTGGGCATGATGCTCCTTATGGATTGAGGCTTTGCACGAGTTGTAATACTTCCTGGGCATGGCCGTCGGCTTTGAGGCCGCGCCACTCACGGCACAGAACGCCTTTTTGGTCGAGTACGAAGGTGCTGCGCTCGATACCGCGTACTTGTTTGCCATACATATTTTTCAGTTTGATCACGCCAAACAGCTCGCACACAGTTTCTTCAGTATCGGCCAGCAGGGCAAACGGCAAACTGAAGCGGGCTTTAAAATTTTCATGCGACTTGATGCTGTCGCGCGAAATGCCGGCCACTTCACAACCGGTTTTTTTAAAATCCTGATACAGATCTCGGAACTGCTGGCTTTCAGTAGTGCAGCCCGGGGTGTTGTCCTTGGGATAAAAATAGATCACCAGCATTTTGCCGCGTGCGGCAGAGAGTTTGAAGTCTACTCCGCCAGTGGCGGGCAGTGTGAAATCAGGAACAAGCTGATCGGACATAATTGAAGACCTCTAAAAATTCAGAGTTCGCCCAAATGCAAGGCGCGGGAGAGGGGTAAGCAGGCAAGCCGCGTAGCGGATGCTCGCAAAAAATTTCGCAGCGCAGCATATGCGGTATATGTAAGCAATAAATTTTTCCCGTAACGCAGCAATTGGGATGAAATCTGGATTTTTAGAGGTCTTCATAGGGTTAAGAACTTAGACAGTGCCACCATTGTTGACAAAATCCCCGGGCAAGGCAAGCACCTCATGGGCTAAGGCACTAAATGCCTCTTTGTTTGGCGAGTTGAGGGTGAGGCGATAAGCTCGACCGTAATTCGAATAATTGCCGCGCATGGATTTGTTGTAGGCCGGGTCGTAGTGCCGTTCCAGCAGCTCAGCGATAAATTCGTCCCATGCCTGCGCTTCACATAACGCATACCAGCGCGCCAGCAATTCACTGGAATGCATACCGTGCAAACGATCAAGTTGCTGGCGCAGCAGCGCCGGGTCTTGCAGGAAATGCGCATACTCTTCGCGCAACAACGCGACACGAATAGAAAGCGCGCATTCCAGGTGCAGGCACGGGCTGGCCCACATCGCTTGAATCAGCATATCCGGCACGCGCAGCAAGCCAATTTTTTTGCTCTCGGACTCAATATAAACCGGAAGGGCAGGATCGAAGGATTGCAGCGTCGCCAGCACCTGGCTGTCGAAGCTTTTTTGCGTGGG
>JANPNS010000159.1:0-5792 GCA_031427575.1 Gallionellaceae bacterium | reverse complement strand
GCACCTTCTCGAAAAAATCGGCCTTTTCCTGCTCGAAGCGATCCAGTGTAATATTACCCGGCCTTACATTATCAAGCAGGCGCTGCCGTGCCACCTCAACCGGAATATCGAACAGCAAGGTCAAATCCGGTTGCAAATCCTGGTGTACCCAGCACTCCAATTGCTCCAGCTTGGGCAGTGCCACTCCCCTGCCCCCGCCTTGATAAGCGAAGCTGGCATCGCTGAAACGGTCGGAAACCACCCATGCTCCGCGCTTCAGGGCAGGTTTGATGACTTGCTCGATATGTTCCAGGCGGGCGGCGAACATCAGTAAGGCCTCGGTTTCGGCATGCATGGGCTGATTCAGTAAAATGTCGCGCAGGCGCTCGCCTAGCGGCGTGCCACCGGGTTCGCGCGTCACCAGCACCTCGAACCCGCGCTGGCGCAAGGTATCGGGAAACCAGGCCAGGTGGGTGCTTTTGCCCGCCCCGTCCACGCCTTCAAAGGTAATAAATTTTGCTTTGTTCATTCCTTGCCTATTCGGTTGTCACCCACACCCGCTAGATGTAGGGGGTTTCCATTCGTCCGCGTAAAGTCCTGCTTTCCATCATTCCCACGCTCCGCGTGGGAATGATGCACCCCTAGTGGTTGTGGGTGACAACAGGATAGGCAAGATTCATTCTAACTGAGTTCTCGATAACAGCCACTCGTACCAAGCAGTCCTAGGTGCAACCAATAACAACCTGATATTGCAAGGTCAAAGAGACCGAAAACAGCATGGAGAGCCTCTGCACCATACTGCCAGATAGCAGTTATTTCTGATAACGGTCAACTGCCCGATTGTGCTGTATCAATGATCCGGAAAATTCCGAGCTGCCATCCCCGCGTGCCACGAAATACAGGGCGTTGATCGGTGCCGGGTGCAGGGCAGCCTGTAGCGCGGCCAGCCCCGGTAGCGCTATCGGGGTGGGCGGCAGCCCGGTACGAGTATAGGTATTGTACGGCGTATCGGCCAGCAAATCGCGTCGGCGCAAATTGCCATCGAATTTCTGCCCCAAGCCATAAATGACGGTGGGGTCGGTTTGCAGTCTCATGCCTTTGCGCAGGCGGCTGATGAAGACCGCCGCTATCATTTCGCGATCGGCCGCCTGCCCTGTTTCCTTTTCCACGATGGAAGCCAGAATCAGCGCCTGGTAGGGTGACCTGAGCGGCAGGTTGGGCGCGCGGCCTTGCCAGCTTTCTTGCAAATGAGTCTGCATGGTCTGGTAGGCGCGCTTGAGCAAGACCAGATCGCTGGTGCCGCTGGAGAAATAATAGGTATCGGGGAAGAACAGCCCTTCCAGATGCTTTTCCATTAAGCCAAGCCGCTGCAGGATTTCGGCCTCGGACATTTTTTTGGTGTCGTGGCGGATGGCCGGGCTATTATCCAGTGCGGCGCGGAGCTGGTTGAAGGTCCACCCTTCGATGATTCTGAGTTCACCTTGGACGACGAGCCCCTTGCTGACTATGTCCAGCAACCCCAGCAGCGTGGCCCCGGTTTCCAGTTGATAGTTGCCCGCCTTGATCTGTGTCGCCTTACCCAGCAGGCGCGCCAGCCACACGAACGACCACTCGTTAGATAAAGCGCCAGCCTGTTGCATCTGCCGCGCCGCACTATTCAGGCTGCTGCCTTCATTCAGAGAAAATTCGATGGTTTGCGCAGGGGGCAGCGACAGCGGACGGGTGACGTAATAGCCAATAGCAGCAGCCGCCAGCACGGCCAAGAGCAATGTGAGGCGCAATAACCGTTTAATCGGACTCATGGTTTAACCATTTCTGCACTTGCATGGAAATCGAAAACTGGCTCCAGCTACGGCTCTGCAATTCCCGCACCGGCCACAATCCGATAATGCTATTCACCAGGAATATTTCGTCGGCACCGAGCAATTCCGCCAGCGCAAACTGCCTCACCTGGCATGGCACGCCACGCTTGGCCGCCCATTCCATTACCCGTTCGCGCTGCACCCCGGCTACGCCACAAAGGGACAGATCCGGAGTCTGCAAGACGCCGCCGCGCACCATGAACAGGTTGCTGCGTGTGCCTTCTATCACATTTCCCGATGAGTCGAGCAACACCCCTTCGGCAATATCCGGGTCATTCCATTCCGCGGCGGCCAGCACATTTTCCAGGCGGTTGAGGTGTTTGATGCCCGCTAATCTGGGCTGGTGGCTCAAACGCAGGTCGCATAGGCGCAGCCTGACGCCGTGCGAGCTAAAGCTGGCTGGAAAATTTGGGGCGGGGGTAAGGCTGAGGATATGTGTCGGAACTGAGTTGGTGGCGGGAGCATAGCCGCGTTTTTCCTGTGTGCCGCGCGTGATAATGATCTTGGCGACGCCATCGGGCTGTTGTTTGCCCAAGCGTTGCAATTCGTCAGACAGCAACACCGCTTCCGGGCAAGTGATGGCCAATGCGGTGCAGTCCTGTTGCAACTTGCGGTAGTGGCGCGGCCAGTGCAGCACTTGGCCGCCGAGCAGGCGCATAGTGCGAAAAACACCGTCACCATATAACAACCCGCGGTCGTGAATGCTGACCTGATCGCCCGGTGCCCCATTAATCAGCATGGAAGTCCCCATGCTGATTACTATACCCTGCGGAACACTAAGGTGCCATTGGTGCCGCCGAAGCCAAAGGAATTGGACATGGCGACATTGATGGTCATATTGCGCGCGGTATTGGGCACATAATCCATATCGCACGCCTCATCCTGCTCAAAGATATTGATGGTGGGTGGTGCAATCTGATGCTTGATGGCCAGCGCGGAAAATACCGCTTCCACGCCGCCCGCAGCGCCCAGCAGATGGCCGGTCATGGATTTGGTGGAGCTGACCGCGACCTTCTTCGCGTGTTCGCCCAGGCAGCGTTTCATTGCCATGGTTTCGGCGACATCACCCAACGGCGTGGAAGTGCCGTGCGCATTGATGTAATCGACCTGATCCGGATTGATGCCGGCGTTGCGCAACGCATTTTTCATGCAGCGCGCGGCGCCGTCACCATCCTCGCGCGGCGCGGTCATGTGGTATGCATCTGCGCTCATGCCAAAACCGGCTATTTCAGCGTAAATTTTTGCGCCGCGCGCCTTGGCGTGTTGGTATTCTTCGAGAACCACCACACCTGCTCCTTCACCCAGCACAAAGCCATCGCGCCCCTTATCCCACGGGCGGCTGGCGGTGGCGGGATCATCATTGCGCGTGCTCAAAGCGCGCGCGGAAGCAAAACCACCAACAGCCAAAGGACATATGGCTGACTCGGAACCGCCAGCCACCATCACGTCCGCATCACCATATTCGATCATGCGCGCGGAATCGCCTATGCAGTGTGTGGCCGTGGTACATGCCGTGACGATAGCCAGATTCGGGCCTTTGAAGCCGTACTTAATGGACAGGTTGCCCGAGATCATATTGATAATAGTGCCAGGAATAAAGAATGGCGAAATCTTGCGCGGACCTGCCGCCAGATAATCATTATGCGTATCTTCAATCATCGGCAAGCCACCAATACCGGAGCCGATGTTAACGCCGATGTGTTCGGCGTTTTGTTCAGTTACAACTATTCCCGAGTCTTGCACTGCCTCGATCGCGGCCGCCAGACCATAATGGATAAAAAAATCCATGCGCCGTGCATCCTTGGCTGTCAGATATTGGGTCACGTCAAACCCTTTTACTTCTCCGGCAATTTGCGAAGCGAATTGACTGGCATCAAATCGAGTGATGCGGGTAATACCCGATTTTCCATCGACTATGTTTTGCCATGCCTGGGCTACTCCTATCCCGACCGGGGAAACAATACCCAGACCGGTAATGACCACTCTGCGTTTAGCCAAATCGACTCCGCTAACTAGAAACTTAAAAATTAAAGATGAGCTATTCCAATTCCAATTCTAAGGTGCGTCAGGGCGGCGACGAGAAAACGACGCAAGCCGTTTATGGGCGCGGCCAAGGTTGCGCAACAAGGCCAACGCAAGGTCACCGATGAAGGGGGAATGGAATTACTTTGGGTGTGCGTTGACGTAGTCAATAGCTTGTTGGACGGTGGTGATTTTTTCCGCATCTTCGTCCGGGATTTCACATTCGAATTCTTCTTCCAGCGCCATGACCAGCTCAACCGTATCCAGGGAGTCGGCGCCCAGATCATTGACAAACGAGGACTCGTTCTTGACCTCGGACTCGTTTACGCCAAGTTGTTCAGCAACAATTTTCTTGACGCGTTGTTCGATATTAGACATGTAAATCCCCCTACTCTGGTTAAAATTCAAAAAGCGCCGGTATTCTACCAAACTTGCCATAAATTCCCAACTGCTGAATTACTCCATAGACATCCCGCCGTTCACATGCAAGGTCGCACCTGTGATATAAGCCGCGCCCGGCCCGGCCAGAAAAGCCACGGCGGCGGCGACATCGGCCACTTGCCCCAACCGTTTTAATGGTACTAGCTCAACCAGTTGTTCGCGTTGCTCCTGCGACAAGGAATCAGTCATGTCGGTAGCGATGAAGCCCGGCGCAACACAATTGACGGTAATGTTTCGACTGCCAATTTCGCGCGCCAGCGATTTACTAAAACCGACAACCCCCGCCTTGGAAGCGGCGTAATTGGCTTGTCCGGCGTTACCCATGCTGCCTATCACCGAAGAAATATTGATGATGCGACCGTGGCGGGCTTTCATCATGCCGCGTAGCACAGCGCGACTCAGGCGAAATACCGATTTCAGATTAGTGGACATGGTGTCATCCCATTCTTCGTCGGTCATGCGCGCCAGCAAATTGTCGCGGGTGATGCCCGCGTTGTTTACCAGAATAGAAATCTCACCGAATTGCTTACGTATCTCACTGTGCACCTGATCGATTTGCGTGCTGTCATTGACGTTCATTGCCATGCCACCACCCTTGATACCAGCGCCTGCCAGATATTCGCTGATCGCCTGCGCCCCTTTCGCGGAAGTTGCCGTACCGATTACGGTTGCGCCCTGCTTGCCCAGTTCCAATGCGATACCTTGTCCGATGCCACGTGTGGCACCCGTTACCAATGCGATTTGCCCTTGCAGATTCATTCGCTCTCCTTGAATTTATTCTGCCAATGCGATCAACGCTGCCCGCAAGGCTGCGCTGTCGTTCAGCGCCAAGGCCTGCTGGCTGCTATCGATGCGCTTGTTCAGCCCGGCCAGTACCTTGCCTGGTGCACATTCCACATTATGGCTCAACCCTTGCTGCCCGAAATATTGCACCGTTTCCACCCATCGCACCGGCGAATATAACTGACGCACCAACGCATCCCTGATCGCTGCACCATCGGAATAGCTCTTTACATCAGCGTTATGCAACACCGGAATAGCGGGTGCCAGCAACAATATTGTATTCAAATATTCGCGTAGCTTGTCTGCCGCACCGCGCAACAGGCTGCAATGAGATGGCACGCTCATGGGCAGCATCAGGGCGCGTTTCGCGCCTTTTGTTTTGGCCAGCTCCATGCCGCGTTCTACAGCTGCGCGGTTACCGGCTATCACCACCTGCCCCGGCGAATTGAAATTTACTGCTTCCAGCACTTCACCCTGTGCAGCTTCCTGACAAACCGCACGCACGATATCGTCGTCCAAACCCAGTATTGCGGCGATGCCACCCACACCTTCAGGCACCGCCTGTTGCATGCACTCGGCGCGGTAGCGCACCAGCGGCAGCGCATCGCAAAATTTGATTGCGCCGCCCGCTACCAGCGCGGTGTATTCGCCCAAGCTGTGCCCGGCCAACATTGCCGGAGCGGGAGCTTTCAGGCTTTGCCAGGC
>JANPNS010000158.1:0-8355 GCA_031427575.1 Gallionellaceae bacterium | reverse complement strand
GCGGCGACGGCGGACAGGTCGAAGTGTCTGGCAAGCAGTTTCTGGATTTCAGGGGTGTTGTGAACACGACGGCTGTCAATGGCAAGACCGGCCTGCTGCTGCTGGACCCGAACTCCATCGAGATTGGCACGGTGGCCGATTTGAATGGCGACTCCGTACTGGGTGATGATGTCACCGGCACCTACACCTCAACCGGTATCAGCAAAATCACGGCCACGCAAGTGGCAAGCCTACTTGGCTCCGCCAGCCTTTCGTTGACCGCCGCCGGCAATATCGATGTCATCACGGCCATTGCATCCGCTGGCAGCGGCACCACGTTTACCCTGAATGCGGGTGTCAAGCAGGATGAGATAAGCCGCCTCATCATAGGCGCTGGCCGAACCGTGGCCGAAGCTGAGCTTGGCTTCATTGAAAGCGCTTACCGCAAAGCGCAGCCAGTCGCGCAGGGTGTGCAATTCGTTGGTGTCGCTGAAATTATGCAGCGCACTCATGCTTTTTTGACTAACAAGTTAACCAGCGTGTGGCGATAAATTTCGGACAATATATCCAGGTCGGACACGGCTACGCATTCATTGAGCTTATGGATGGTGGCGTTGAGCGGGCCGAGTTCGATCACCTGCGGGCATATATCAGCGATGAAGCGCCCATCCGATGTGCCGCCACTGGTGGAAAGTTCGGTTGCGATGCCGGCCACCTGTTTGATGGCAGCACTGACCGCATCCACCAGGTCGCCGCGCGGGGTGAGATAGGGCTTGCCGGATAATGACCACAGCAAATCATAGCTCAGACCATGCTTATCCAGTATGGCGTGCACTTTGGCCTTAAGTCCTTCCACGGTGCTGGCGGTGGAGAAGCGGAAATTGAATTCGATCTCCACTGTGCCCGGCACGACGTTGGTGGCGCCGGTGCCGCCGTGGATGTTGGAAATCTGCCACGATGTGGCGGGGAAGTAATCGTTGCCCTTGTCCCACTCGGTTGCCGCCAATTCGGCGATAGCCGGAGCGGAGAGATGGATGGGGTTCTTCACCAGGTGCGGGTAAGCAATGTGGCCTTGCACCCCTTTTACCGTAAGCGTGCCGGAGAGCGAGCCGCGCCGCCCGTTTTTAATGGTGTCGCCGGTTTTGGCTGCCGAGGTGGGTTCGCCCACGATGCAGTAATCCATCTTTTCGCCGCGCGCCTGCAATGCTTCCACGACGCGCACCGTGCCATCTACCGCGACGCCTTCTTCATCGGAGGTCAGCAGCAGGGCGATGGAACCGGTGTGGCCGGGATGTTCGGCCACAAATTTTTCGATGGCAGTGACAAAGGCGGCCAGCGAGCCTTTCATGTCGGCCGCGCCACGGCCATACAGCATGCCGTCACGAATGGTGGGAATGAACGGGTCGCTGTGCCACTGCTCCAGCGGGCCGGTCGGCACGACATCGGTGTGGCCGGCAAAACACACGACCGGGCCGCTCACACCGCGCCGCGCCCACAAGTTATCCACCTTGCCGTAGCGCATCATTTCCAGCTTGAAACCGAGCGGCTCCAGGCGTGCGCCGATGAGCGCCAGGCAGCCTTCGTCGAGCGGGGTGAGTGAGCGGCAAGCAATGAGTTGTTGGGCGAGTGCTAGCGTTTTGGACATGATAGACAGGGGATCAGAAAATTCAGGGATTAAAAATTTTGTTGTACGCAACTTCGTCGAATCCGGCATGCAGCAACTTGCCATCCTGTTCCAGAAGCGGGCGCTTGATGACGCTGGGCTTTTCCAGCATCAGCCGCAACGCGGCGGAGTTGTCCTGGATGGTTTGTTTTTGTTGGTCCGGCAAGCCACGCCAGGTCAGGCCGCTACGGTTGATAAGTTTTTCCCAACCCATCTGCTGCAACCATGCCTGCGCCAATTCCGCTTCAAGTCCATGTTTTTTAAAATCGTGGAACTGATATTCGGCGCCATGCTGTTCCAGCCAGCTGCGTGCCTTTTTCACTGTGTCGCAATTAGCAATGCCATACAACTTCATTTACCATCGGCACCGGGCTTGTCGATGTTCAACTTAATGGAATCCAAATCGGCATGGGCTGGGGTGGTTTCAGCGCCCGATTGCTGGGAGCCAAATGACTTCATTTTTGTAGTCTGCGAGAAATCAATCAAGGAAGAAATATTGCTGGCTGAGTCGGCGTTTTTCATGGCTTCCTCCTTGCTGATTTTGCCGCTCTTGTATAGCTTGACCAGTGCCTGTTCAAATGTTTGCGAACCGGGCGACATACTCTTCTCAATGGCCTCACGGATTTTGTCGATCTCATCATTTTTAATCAGGTTAGCGACCAGTGAAGTATTGAGCAGTACCTCAACTGCGGGCACCAGCTTGCCTACCGTAGAGGGTATCAGGCGCTGCGAAACGACCGCCCGCAGGGACAGCGACAAATCAGACAGGACTGCCTGCCGCTCATCATGCGGAAAAAAATTGGCAATGCGGTTCAGTGCATGATAGCTGTTGTTGGCGTGCATCGTCGACAGGCACAGATGGCCGGTCTGGGAAAAAATCAGGCCATGCTTGAGAGTTTCGCGGTCGCGGATTTCGCCTATCATCAGCACATCCGGTGCCTCGCGCATGGCGCTGGACAGGGCATGGCCATAGGACACGGTATCCCCGCCTATTTCGCGCTGATTAACTATGGATTTGTTGTGCCGGAACAGGTACTCGATCGGATCTTCAATAGTCAGGATATGGCCGGCCTGGATGCTGTTACGATATTCCAGCATGGCTGCCAGCGTGGTCGATTTGCCAGATCCGGTCGCACCCACCGCCAGGATCAGGCCGCGTTTTTCCATGACCAGTTGATTCAATATCAAAGGCAGATTCAGCTCCTCGATATTGGGAATCTTGGCGCGTATGTAACGAATAACGATGGCGATGCTGCTACGCTGGCGGAAAATATTGACGCGAAAATTTCCGACGCCCAGTACACGGAACGAAAAGTTTATTTCCATGGTCGCCTCGAAAGTGGCGGCCTGTTCCGGCGTCATCAATTCATAGGCGATGCGCTTGACCGCCTCACCATCCAGCACTTGCGCATTCGCCGGTTGCATCACCCCATCAATCTTGAGCTGGATAGGCGCACCCACGGTGAAGAACATGTCGGAGACATTTTTATCGACGGCCAGTTGCAACAGCGGTGTAATGATCATGCTTTTCTCCTTGGAAACAGCTGGTAGCTTGTAGCGGGTAGCTAGTAGCAGTTGTCCGCTACGCGGGTTTTGTTTTACTTGCTACAAGCTACGGGCTACAAGCCACAAGCTAATTAAATCCCTCTCAATAATTCGTTAATACCCACCTTGGACAGCGTCTTGGCGTCCACCTTCTTTACGATCACGGCACAATACAAACTATAACGACCATCCTTGGACGGCAGGTTGCCGGACACCACCACTGACCCTGCCGGCACGCGACCATAATGCGCCTCGCCCGTTTCGCGGTCATAAATTTTCGTGCTTTGCCCGATGTACACACCCATTGAAATGACCGAGCCTTCTTCCACAATCACGCCTTCGACGATTTCCGAACGCGCGCCGATGAAGCAGTTATCCTCGATGATGGTGGGGTTGGCCTGCACCGGCTCCAGCACACCGCCAATTCCTACGCCGCCGGAGAGGTGCACATTCTTGCCGATCTGGGCGCAGGAACCCACGGTGGCCCAGGTATCCACCATCGTTCCTTCATCCACATAAGCGCCAATATTGACGTACGAAGGCATCAGCACCACATTTTTGGCAATGAATGAACCACGGCGCGCCGACGCCGGGGGCACCACGCGAAATCCCCCTTCACGGAAATCACGCGAATTGTAATCTGCGAATTTGGAAGGCACCTTATCATAATAATTGGTAAACCCACCCTTGATGAACGCATTGTCTTCCATGCGGAATGACAACAGCACCGCCTTCTTCAGCCATTGATGGGTGACCCACTGACCATTTATTTTTTCCGCGACGCGCAGCTTGCCCTGATCTATGTGGTCAATGACGGTGTCTATGGCATCCTTCAATTTTGCTTCCACATTGCGCGGCGTAATCTCGGCGCGGCGTTCAAAAGCGGGTTCGATGATTTTTTGCAATTGTTCCATGTTGGTTTCCTGTTAAAAAATAGCTTGTAGCTTGTAGCGGGTAGCTTGTAGCAAAACCGGGTTGGCTACCCGCTACAAGCCACTGGCTACAAGCTGTTTGATGCGTTGCACGGCTTCCAGTGTTTCGTTCAATTCAGCCACCAGAGCGATGCGAATATAATTTTCGCCCGGGTTCACGCCGTGCGCCTCACGCGCGAGAAAGCTGCCGGGCAGCACGCTGACATTATAGTCGCGATACAGCTGTTGCGCGAAATGGCTATCGGCTATCGGCACACGCAGCCACAAATAAAAACCGGCATCGGGCAGCTTGACCCGCAACACGGGCTTGAGTATGGCCGCAGCCTGGGCGAATTTCTCTGCATACAGACGGCGATTCTCGGCCACATGATTCTCGTCCTGCCAGGCAGCGGTGCTGGCAGCCTGCACAGCCGGATTCATGGCGCAGCCGTGATAGGTACGGTACAGCGCAAATTTTTCCAGAATTTTCGCGTCGCCCGCGACGAAACCGGAACGCATGCCCGGTACGTTGGAGCGTTTGGACAGGCTGGAAAACATCACCAGATTGCGATAATCCACCCTACCCAGCAAATGCGCGGCTTCCAGCGCGCCTAACGGCGGCGTATCAAAATAAATTTCCGAATAACACTCGTCCGCTGCAATTATAAAACCGTAGCGGTCGGACAGCTCAAACAGCGCTTTCCACTCGAATAAAGCCATCACATGGCCGTTCGGATTGCCCGGCGTACACACGTAGATGAGCTGAGTGCGCTGCCAGATTTCTTCCTTCAGCTGATCAAAATTGAGCGCATAGTTATCTTCCGGCACAGTATTTAAAAAATAAGGTGTCGCACCCGCCAGCAGCGCAGCCCCTTCGTAAATCTGATAAAACGGATTGGGGCAGATGACTACCGGACGGTCACGCGACCGGTCTATCACCGCTTGCGCGAAGGCAAACAGCGCTTCACGGCTGCCGTTTACTGGCAGCACTTGTGCTTTCATATCCAGTGCGGGCAGATCGTAACGGCGCACCAGCCACTCGGCGATGCTGCTGCGTAAAGTGTCGCTGCCAGCAGTTGTGGGATAATTCGCCAACCCCGCCAGATTGGCGCTTAACGCGTCGCGGATAAACGGCGGCGTGGCGTGCTTGGGCTCCCCTATGTGCAGGCTGATGGGCGTGTAGTCCGGGTTGGGCGACACTTCGCGCAACAGCGCGGAAAGCTTCTGGAATGGGTAAGGCTGCAAACGGTCGAGATCGGGATTCATTTTTTAGGGCGTTATTCCTGCCCGAGCGGAAACGGAATTGAGTTCCCGGATTATAAAGGTGCAACGAGTGCCATCAAAACAAAAAGTTTTAGCGGTAAGTGGAGTATTAAGCGGCGCTCTGGTGTGGGGGCTGATCTGGTACCCCTACCGTATGTTGCAGGATGCCGGGATTTCCGGCCTATTGGCCACGCTGCTCAGCTATACCATCGCACTGCTGCTGGGTTTGCTGCTGGCCGGGCCGGTATGGCGCGAATTGAGGATTGCCGGGTGGTGGGGCGTGGCGCTGATTGTGGCCGCAGGCTGGACCAATCTCGGCTATGTACTGGCGGTGCTTGACGGCGAAGTCATGCGCGTACTGCTGCTGTTCTATCTGGCACCTTTGTGGACAGTATTATTATCGCGCTGGTTGCTGGCTGAAAAATTAAACCGCTACGGCTATGCCATCATCGTACTGTCATTGGCCGGTGCCTTTGTGATGTTGTGGGACACGCATCGTGGCTTGCCGCTGCCGCAAAACACGGCGGAATGGATAGGTTTGTCAGCGGGAATGGGCTTTTCCTTGCTGAATGTGCTGGTACGCCGCACCCAGCATCTGAGTGTTGGTTTCAAAGCCACCGCCGTGTGGCTGGGAACCGTGCTGCTCACCGGCACGTCGTTGCTGTATTACGGCGACCTGCTGCCGCAAGTGCAAAGCATCACAGCTGGGGCATGGGTGTTGCTGGGACTGCTCGGTCTGGTGCTGTGCGCCACCAGCTTTAGCGTGCAATATGGGCTGACTCATCTGCCAGCCAACCGCGCCATCGTGCTGTTCCTGTCCGAGCTGGTATTTGCCGCCATCTCGTCGTATTTATTGGCTGGCGAAGAAATGGGCATGCGTGAATTCATGGGCGCGGCGCTGATCATATCGGCCAGTTTGCTGTCCGGCAAAATACACAGCGAGCCGCATATCCTCATTGTTCCTGTTGAAGTTAAGTAGACAAGGGCAAAGAGCCTGCTTCTTCGACCCCTAATTCCGGCAAAAAACCATTTTGACGGCGGGTGCCGGATGTGTATAATGCGCGACTCTGTAAAACCGTATTCAATCGAGGTTGTTATGTACGCAGTTATCAAAACCGGTGGTAAACAATATCGAATCAGCCA
Source organism: Gallionellaceae bacterium (assembly GCA_031427575.1). Classification (GTDB taxonomy): domain Bacteria; phylum Pseudomonadota; class Gammaproteobacteria; order Burkholderiales; family Gallionellaceae; genus Nitrotoga. The sequence continues at coordinate 1,851 of JANPNS010000158.1, read as the reverse complement.
GGGTGAGACCCTTAAAATTGAGACCGTTGCCGGCGATGTCGGCAGCGCTATCGTGCTGGACAAGGTGCTAATGATAGGCAATGGCGACACCATATCCGTCGGCAAGCCGCTGCTGGCTGGCGCTACGGTCACGGCGACTATCGTATCCAATGGCCGCGGCGACAAGATCAGGATCTTCAAGATGCGCCGCCGCAAGCACTATCAGAAACATCAAGGTCATCGTCAAAACTATACCGAAATCCGCATTGACGGCATTTCTGCGTAAGCTAAAGGAGCAGCAATATGGCATCGAAAAAAGGCGGGGGCAGTACCAGTAACGGCCGCGACTCGCACTCGAAACGACTGGGTGTGAAGAGCTACGGCGGTGAGCTGATTAATGCCGGCAGCATCATTGTGCGCCAGCGCGGCACCCAATTTCACGCTGGCGTTAACGTCGGCATGGGCAAGGATCACACGCTGTTTGCCACGGTCACCGGCAAAGTCGTATTTGCAGTCAAGGGTGCGCTGCAACGCAAAACAGTCAGCGTGGTCGCAGCGTAAGCGCGCTTAGCTGAGTACAATGAAGCCCTATCGCAAGGTAGGGCTTTTTTATTTTACCCTTCGATACGCCCGTTACTCGGGCTACTCAGGGCGAGCGGGATTTGAGCATAATGAAGTTTATAGACGAATCAAAAATTGAAGTCATCGCAGGCAACGGCGGCAACGGCGCGGCCAGCTTCCGGCGCGAAAAATATATCGACAAGGGCGGGCCCGATGGCGGCGATGGCGGCTGGGGCGGCAGCGTGTATGCGCTGGCTGACCGCAACATCAATACCCTCGTGGATTATCGTTTTGCTCGCTTGCACCGCGCCAAGAACGGCGAATCCGGGCGCGGTGCGGACTGCTACGGCAAGGGGGCGGACGATGTCATTCTGCGCATGCCGGTGGGCACGGTCATCACCGACATCAACACCGGCGAGCTGATTGCCGACCTGGCCCATGACGGACAAAAAACCCTGCTCGCCCAGGGAGGCAAGGGCGGCTTGGGCAATCTGCATTTCAAATCCAGCACCAATCGCGCGCCACGCCAGAGCACGCCGGGGACAGAGGGTGAACGGCGCGAGCTGCAACTGGAGCTGAAAGTGCTGGCCGACGTGGGCTTGCTCGGCATGCCCAATGCCGGTAAATCTACCTTCATCCGTGCCGTTTCCGCTGCCAAGCCCAAGGTGGCCGATTATCCTTTCACCACCCTGCATCCCAATCTGGGCGTGGTGCGCGTATCGCCGGAAAAGAGTTTCGTCATCGCCGACATTCCGGGATTGATCGAAGGCGCGGCGGAAGGTGCGGGGCTGGGGCACCAGTTCCTGCGCCATCTGGCGCGCACGCGCGTATTACTGCACTTGGTGGACATCGCGCCGATGTATGAGGGCATTGATCCGGTACACGAGGCGCGCGCGATACTCAACGAACTGAAAAAATACGATCCGGCCTTATACGAAAAACCGCGCTGGTTGCTGCTGAACAAAGTAGACCTGCTGCAAGACCGCGATGAAAAAATCGCCGCCTTCCTCAAACAGTTCAAAGATTTTGACCGCCACTTCGTCATCTCGGCGATCAACGGCGAGGGCTGCAAGGAATTGACTTACGCTATCATGGAACACCTGCTTGCCATGAACGAACTGGAACGGCAAGCTGCTGCGGACAGCGCGCAGGAAAGTGATGCGGATATAATCTAATGATTCGTGTCATTCACGCTTTCACCCCCCCCCAAACCCACCCCCGAAAAATGGGAGGGGGCATAAAATTATAGCCACACCACTTACAAACCCCATTAAGGGGGAAGGCCCGGATGGGGGTTAGATGCAAAAAATA
>JANPNS010000157.1:0-1820 GCA_031427575.1 Gallionellaceae bacterium | reverse complement strand
GGTCGAGGCTTGGTTCAAGCGCGTGAAGGGATACAAAACATGATCGGCGACCTCAAGCCGTACGCGGAATACAAGGAGTCAGGCCTGCCGTGGTTGGGTCAGTTGCCGGGGCATTGGGACATCAAGCGCCTCGGAACACTGTTGCGAGAGCGCGGTGAGAAGAATGATCGTGGACAAGTCACTGACGTTTTGTCGCTCTTACGTGAGCGCGGGGTCATTCCCTACGGTGAAAAAGGACGTGTAGGAAACAAAAAGTCGGAAAACATAACCCGATACAAAATTGTTCGCCCTGATGATGTTGTCGTGAACTGCATGAACGTGATTATCGGCTCGGTTGGAATATCTCGTTATACCGGATGCTTGAGCCCAGTTTATTACGTGCTGACTAGACGTTTTAAAGAGGACAACCCGAACTACTTGAATGCCTATTTCCAAACCAAATCATTCCAACTCAGCCTAGTTCGAATCGGAAACGGAATTCTTGCTCATCGTATGCGCATCCCTATGGAGTTGCTGAAATGTGAACTCTTTCCACGTCCTCCCACCAATGAACAAGCCGCCATCGTGCGCTTTCTCGACCACGCCACGCATTGGCTGGACAAGGCGATACGGGGCAAGCGCAAGACCATTGCGCTGTTGAACGAGCAGAAGCAGGCCATCATCCACCGTGCCGTCACGTGCGGCCTTGATCTCGATGTACCGCTAAAGGATTCCGGCATTCCCTGGCTGGGGCAGATTCCGGCGCACTGGGAAACACCACTGCTGGGGCGTTGTGTGACACACATTGAGCAAGGTTGGAGTCCGGTAGCGTCCGAGGGCGAGTTCGGCGCAGATCAATGGGTTGTACTTACACTTTCGTCTGTAAGGCGCGGAGTTTTTAACCCGGCGGCAATTAAGCCCGTATCAAAATCTGCTGACATACCCAAAGGTATCGAGGTCGCAAATGGTGACGTCCTGCTTACCCGTTCGAATACGCGAGACAGAGTTGGTGATGTCTGTATCGTTGAGGGTGTCCGCCCGAGAACTATTCTCTGCGACCTAATCTACCGTCTCAAAATCCAAGAAAAACTCTTAGCGCCAAAATTCCTGGTTAACCAGCTTCTAAGCTCACACGGGCGCGGACTGATTGAGCGAGACGCGCGTGGTTCTAGCGGAACAATGCCGAAAATATCACAGAGCCATATCAAGTCATGGCGAATTCTGTTGCCGCCAATGGAAGAGCAACAAAAAATTATCGCCAGAATTAATTTGGAAACAATTCATCTTGTTTCTACTATTCAGCGTATCGAACGCGAAATCGACTTCCTCCGCGAGTACCGCACCCGTCTCGTCGCCGATGTCGTCACCGGCAAGCTTGATGTGCGCGAGGCGGCGGCGCGTTTGCCGGAGGTGGAGAGCGTACCAGCCATCGAGCCGGAGTTTGCAGAGATGGAAGATGCTGGCGACGAATTGTCCGAGGTCAATGCGTAATGACCGTGCCCGCCCAACCCAAGCTCTATCACATCACCCACGTGGACAACCTGCCTGCCATTCTGGCAGCGGGCGGTCTCCAGTCGGATGCGGTGATGATGTCGCAGGGCGGGCCGTCAGCCACCATAGGAATGGGCAATATCAAACAACGGCGACTGGGGATGGCGGTTAGATGTTATTCCGGCGATAAAGTGGGCGACTATGTGCCATTTTACTTTTGCCCGCGCTCGATCATGCTGTACTTGATCTACTGCGCGAACCATCCTGAATTGGCCTATCGGGGTGGGCAGGGTGCGATCTTGCATCTTGAGGCAAACCTGCATGAAGTGGTTCAATGGGGCGTGCAGCAG
>JANPNS010000156.1:0-2045 GCA_031427575.1 Gallionellaceae bacterium | reverse complement strand
AAATAAAAATATCAGTACCGATACCACTCCCATGAGTACGCCATAGCGCAGCGCAATCAGTATCGGCGCGATCCATATCCACGGAAAAATCTGAGTATTGAGTGGATCCCCCGGTAATACGCTATATGACAACAGCAATGCAGCCAGGCTTATAGCCAGCGTTTCTCCCCATTGCCAATACTGTTTGCTGCCGTGCGGCAGCAGGTGCTGGTAAAACTTCATTTCAGATTAATACCGTCTGCAAGATCTTCCAGTAACTTCTGCGCGACCGCACTCACGGCTTCACGCCCCCATCCCGTGCGTGCACCAGCCGCATCCCATATCACCTGGCGGTTCTGCAAATCAATGATCTTGAGCGTGACACCGACAGCGGGTTCGCCATCTACGCCGGTTTTGTAGCGCCATTCATTGACGGTGCCGGTGACGGCATAGCGTGCGCCTGACTGTTTAGCCCAGGCAATGGCGGCCTCAACCGTTTTTGCATCTGCCGGCTCGAATAGCCCGCCCTGAGTCAGGTTGGAAGGATATTTCTCCAGTGGCAGCGCGCCTTTAATGCGCAGTACTGTTTCAGTAATCGCCTCCATGCGAAAACCTGCCTGCGGTGTCTCCGTATTATTTTCCATCGGCAATAGCGCCCATTTAACTTTTTTCTCCAGCACTGGAGAACTGGTGCGGCTGGCCGTTGCACAGCCGGCAAGCAAGAGCAAGCCCATAAAAGCAATCAGTAAGTGTTTCATCTTGTTCCTTTCAAAGTAATTAATAAAACAGAGTATAGGCCAGACCAGCTGCACGGCTGGAAAAGCCCTGACCATTGGGCGACTGGTCATAACGAATGAACATTTGCAGCCGGTCAGCGCCGAGAATGCGTCCCGCAAGACCGGCACTGGCGCGCCAGCCGCTGCCGGTAACAGGGTTGTCAAACACGCCGATTTCGCCCCTGTATTCCAGGCTGCGCGCGGGTAGCTTGTTGTCCGTTGCATCGCCGATGCTGATATAGGCGGCGATTTCACTGACATCCCGCGGCATAAAAAAGGCGGCGGTATTGCTCTCTCCGGCTGGAATCAGGCTTGCTGCTTTGCCGCTTAACACTTGATCAGCTGTTTTGAACTGGTTATAAGTGCCGGTAATGCGTGTGTGCAACGCAGGGTGCACGCCGCTTAACTGATGGCTGAGCGTGCTGGTAAACAGATTGCCGCTCCCCAGCTCCTGCCCTTCTATGCTGTGATACTGATAGTGTCCGCCGCCCATAATCCACTGGTTGGCATTGCCCAGGCGGTATGAGCTTACAAGCGTAATATGATTGCTGCGTCCGATGATGCGCAGCGCGGCATTTCCTGTTGCCGGTTGATTGAAGGCCAGCAGGGTATCGAGTCTCAGGCGCGAACCGATTTGATGGTGGTGATTGAGGCTCATACCGGTCTGGGTATTCATTGATTGGCTGGTTTGCAGCTTGAGCGTATTGACATAACTGTCTCCATTCTGGTGCAGTGCAATCGTGCCGCCGCCTTCGTCGGGTGCATCGGCCAGCAGGGCATGGTTCACGTTGGTTCGGGTTTCCCGATGCACACTGAGGTCGAGCTTGTGTCTGCCGAGCGCATGCCCGGACGTGGACACTTCTGTATTGATGCCAGTATAACTGTCAAACGCGCGGAATGTCGTCATCACCCCTGAGGCACGCGCATTGGCCATCAATATCGGGGCAGCCTGTTCATACAGTGATTCATTCTGGCCGGCTCGCTCCATTAATGTAAAGGCAATGTCGGCGGCTTCATTTTTGCGTCCCGCCAGAAACAACAGATTCATTTCATCGTTCAGCAGAGTGCGCTCATGCTCCAGAATATCAACAGCCGCTTCGCGGTCCTGGCGTGTCAGTGTGTCAGAGATGCGCGCGCCCAGTGGCATTTTGGGGCGACGAGCAGACTGTTGCTCATTGCAGTTTGTATCCTCGCAATCCTGTTTTTCGCCCTTCTCAGGTGGTAATTGTTTGGCCTTTTTCTTGGCACTTTTGTCTGGCTTGGGCACGGGTGTGCCAACCTGCTTCTTTT
>JANPNS010000155.1:0-5796 GCA_031427575.1 Gallionellaceae bacterium | reverse complement strand
ACTGATAAAATAAAGGGTGGTGGGTGGGGCGGAATGCGCACGACAACCAAAACCAAAAACTACTCTCCCAGATACGCGCGCTACACCGAAGGCGCGTCGGATAAAACCGCTGGATTCCCGCCTTCGCGGGAATGACGTAGTTGAATTTTAGAGATCACTGAAACAAAAAGGCGGCCATGAGGCCGCCTTTTGTTCGCAGCATTTCCTGCCGTTATTTGACGATGGCTTTCAACTCGCCTTTGGCATATTTACTCGCCATGGCATCCATTGCAATTGCCTTGATCTTGGCTGCCTGCCCGGCGGAACCAAAAGCTTCGTAGCGCGCCTTGCAAATCTCTTTCATGGCCTTGGTGGATTCCGCCAGGAATTTGCGCGGGTCAAAGTTCTTCGGGTCTTTGGCCAGATGGCGCCGGATGGCGCCGGTGGAAGCCATGCGCAGGTCAGTGTCTATGTTTATTTTGCGCACGCCATGTTTGATGCCTTCGACGATTTCGGAAACCGGTACGCCGTAAGTTTGGCCCATGTCGCCACCGTATTCATCAATTATTTTCAACCACTCTTGCGGTACGCTGGATGAACCGTGCATGACCAGATGGGTATTGGGAATGCGCGCGTGGATTTCCTTGATGCGGCCAATGGCCAGAATTTCGCCGGTGGGCGGGCGGGTGAATTTGTAAGCACCATGTGAAGTGCCGATGGCGATGGCCAATGCGTCCACGCCGGTTTTTTTGACGAAGTCCGCTGCTTCTTCCGGGTCCGTCAGCAGCTGCGAATGATCAAGCTTGCCTTCTGCGCCTTGGCCGTCTTCCTGTTCGCCCATGCCGGTTTCGAGCGACCCTAAACAGCCCAACTCACCTTCAACCGAAACGCCTACGGCGTGAGACAGCTCCACCACTTTGCGCGTTACTTCGACGTTGTAGTCGTAAGAAGAAGGTGTCTTGGCATCTTCCTTGAGCGAGCCGTCCATCATCACGCTGGAGAAGCCGGAACGAATAGCATTGATACATACCGCAGGCGATGCGCCGTGATCCTGGTGCATGACGACGGGAATATGTGGGTAAGATTCCACAGCGGCCAGGATCAGGTGTCGCAGAAAAGCTTCGCCCGCATATTTGCGTGCGCCGGCCGAGCCTTGCATGATAACCGGGCTGTTGGTTTCGTCCGCTGCTTCCATAATCGCCCGGACTTGTTCCAGGTTGTTGACGTTGAATGCGGGCAGGCCGTAGCCATTTTCCGCTGCATGATCCAAAAGTTGACGCATTGAGACGAGAGCCATTTTTTTCTCCTAGCTGGTTTAAGTTGTAATTATTCAAAGAATCCAAAAGTCGGGGGTGGAAGTGTAAGGGTAAACCACACTTGGATTCAACCCTTCAAGTCTTACGGTGATCGCCCACCCGCACAATCTTCATCGTGTTGGTATGTCCAGCCTTGCCTACCGCCTCACCGATGGTCATAACAATCAAATCGCCATCCTCCACCAAACCCAGGCGCACCAATTCATCCTCCGCACCGCACAATGCCAGCGAAGGATCTTTGGAGCTCGGATCAAATGCTATCGGGTGTACGCCGCTGAACAAAGTGACCCTGCTCAAGGTAGCCTTGGTTGGCGTCAATGCAAAAATGGGTACGCCGACATTCATGCGTGACATCCACAGCGCGGTGGAACCGGACTGGGTGAGGGCCACGATAGCTTTTACCTCGAAGTGCGAAGCGGCATACAGTGCCGACATGGCAATGGATTGATCGATGCGGGTAAATTTGGCCTGCAGCAAACGGTGATCCGTGGAAATATCTTCCGTCTCCTTTTCCGCCTTGACGCAAATACGCGCCATGGACTGGATAGTTTCGATGGGATAATCGCCTACCGCAGTTTCCGCCGACAGCATGACCGCATCGGTGCCATCCAGCACCGCATTGGCCACGTCCGATACTTCTGCCCGTGTAGGAATCGGGTTGGTTATCATGGATTCCATCATCTGCGTGGCGGTGATGACCAGTTTGTTCTTGGAGCGCGCCATACGTATCATGCGCTTTTGCAAACCCGGCACGGCAGCGTCACCTACTTCCACGGACAAATCGCCACGCGCCACCATGATGGCATCGGATGCATCGATAATCTCACCCAGTACGGGTATGGCTTCGGCACGCTCGATCTTGGCCATTAGCAAGCTCTTGCCGCCAGCAGCCTGCATCAAATCGCGCGCCAGCTTCATGTCATCGGCCGAGCGCGGAAAAGAAACCGCGAGGTAATCGGCCTTGATCATGGCTGCGGTCTTGATGTCTTCCTTGTCCTTGTCAGTCAACGCGGGAGCGGTCAGTCCGCCGCCCTTGCGGTTTATGCCCTTGTTGTTGGACAACACGCCGCCACGCACCACTTTGCACACGATCTGCGCACCCTTGACCTCAAGCACATCGAACTCCAGCATGCCGTCATTCAGCATCAGCACCGAGCCTTTGCTGACATCATTGGGTAATTCCTTATAATCCAGACCAACGCGTTCGTGATTGCCGAGGGCGGTCCATGCCGCATCGAGAATAAATTTATCGCCGTTGTTCAGCACAATTTTGTCATTCTCGAATTTACCGACGCGTATCTTTGGGCCCTGCAGATCGGCCAGTATACCCACAATACGGCCACATGCAGCCGCAGCCGCGCGCACCTTCTCGGCTCGTGCCACATGATCTTGTGCCGTGCCATGTGAAAAATTCATACGCACCACATCCACGCCGGCACGTATCATTTGTTCCAGCACTTTCTGATCACTGGAGGCTGGCCCCAGCGTTGCAACTATTTTTGTTCTACGTAACATGTTTTCCTTATCTATTGAGCTTGTAGCCTATAGCTGGTAGCTGGTAGCCAAACCAGCTTTGCTACAAGCTACCAACTACAGGCTACAAGCTGTTTAACCCGCTCGCTGCTCGAGAATTTCCACTGCGGGCAACTTCTTGCCTTCGAGGAATTCCAGGAAGGCGCCGCCGCCAGTGGAGATATAGCTCACTCGGTCGCTGATGTTGTATTTGGCAATCGCCGCCAGCGTGTCGCCACCGCCCGCGATAGAAAATGCCGGGCTGTCGGCAATGGCCATGCCCAGCTCCCTGGTGCCGTTGCCGAACTGGTCGAATTCAAACACGCCCACTGGGCCATTCCAGACGATGGTGCCGGCTTTTTTCAGGTACCCGGCAAAAGTCCTGGCCGTTTCCGGACCAATGTCAAAAATCATATCGTCATCGCTGATGTCAGCGACTTTCTTGACCACGGCCGGTTCTTTGGCGTCAAATTTTTTGCCCACCACCACATCAGTCGGCACCGGAATCGAGCCACCCTTGGCTTTTGCGGCTTGCATCAAGCGCTGCGCTTCAGCCACCAGATCGGCTTCATACAAGGATTTGCCAACGTTATAACCGGCTGCCTTGATGAAGGTGTTGGCGATACCGCCACCAACTATCAGCTGATCCACAATGTGCGACAACGATTCCAGCACGGTCAGCTTGGTAGAAACCTTGGAGCCGCCGACAATCGCCACCATAGGATGCGCCGGGCTCTTCAGTGCCTTGCCGAGTGCTTCCAGTTCCGCTGCCAGTAGCGGCCCAGCACAGGCAATGGGCGCGTACTTAGCTACGCCATGCGTAGAAGCTTGGGCACGATGTGCTGTACCGAAGGCATCCATCGCATAAATGTCGCACAGCTTGGCCATTTTCTGGCTCAGATCATCATTGTTTTTGCCTTCGCCTTTGTTGAAGCGCACGTTCTCGAACAGCACCACTTCGCCCTCGGCAATTTTAAAATTACCCTCCAGCCAATCTTTGATGACGCGCACCTCTTTGCCCAACAATTCGGACAAACGCTTGGCTACCGGCTTCAAGGAATCAGCTTCGGAGTACACGCCTTCTTCAGGACGACCCAAATGCGACATCAGCATCAGCTTGGCACCGGCCTTGATGGCGTGTTGTATGGTCGGCAACGATGCGCGTATGCGCGTGTCGTCGGTCACGCTGCCATCATCGGCCTGCGGGACATTTAAATCTTGGCGGATCAAGACACGTTTGCCCTTGAGATCCAGGTCGGTCATTTTGATTACGGACATTTTCTCTCCTGAGGGGAGCTGGTAGCTTGTAGCCGGTAGCGAGTAGCCATTTCAAGGTGCGCGCTTCACGCGCGGCATCAAAAGCTACCAGCCACAAGCTACCCGCTACCAGCTGTTTTACTTAGCGATATGCCTGACGAAGCGCATCAGGTTGCAGGTATAGCCATACTCGTTGTCATACCAGGACACGACCTTGACGAAAGTCGGGTCCAGCGCAATGCCGGCCTTGGCATCAAATATGGAGGAACAGGTGTGGCCACGGAAGTCGGTGGAAACCACCTCGTCACTGGTATAAGCCAGCACACCCTTCATTGCCCCTTCGGAAGCCGCCTTCATGGCTGCACAGATTTCCTCGTAGGTGGCAGGTTTGTTCAACTCCACGGTCAGATCAACCACCGATACGTCGGAAGTCGGTACGCGGAATGCCATGCCGGTCAGCTTTTTATTCAGTTCAGGAATGACCACGCCCACGGCTTTGGCCGCACCAGTTGAAGAGGGAATGATGTTTTCCAGAATGCCGCGACCACCGCGCCAATCCTTGGCTGACGGACCGTCCACGGTTTTCTGCGTAGCCGTTGCGGCATGCACCGTGGTCATCAAGCCGCGCTTGATGCCCCAAGTGTCATTCAGTACCTTGGCCACGGGGGCCAAGCAATTGGTGGTGCAGGAAGCGGCGGAAACTATGCTCTCGCCCTTGTAGCTGGTGTGGTTCACGCCGTACACAAACATCGGCGTATCGTCCTTGCACGGCGCGGATTGAACCACCTTCTTGGCGCCAGCAGCGATATGCGCCTGGCACGTTTCCTTGGTCAGGAAGAACCCGGTACATTCAATCACGATGTCCACGCCCGCTTCATTCCATTTCAAATTGGCCGGATCACGTTCAGCGGTCAGGCGTATTGATTTGCCATTTACCACCAGATTTTTGCCCGACACCGACACGTCACCCTTGAAACGGCCATGCACCGAATCATAGCTCAGCATGTAAGCCAGATAGTCCGGTTCCAGCAAATCATTGATCGCGACCACTTCGATTTCCGGAAAATCCTTGATCGCTGCACGGAATACCATACGACCGATACGGCCGAAGCCGTTGATGCCTACTTTAATTGCCATGTTTTACTCCCAAGGTTAAAAAATAATTTTTGTTAGGAGCGCAATTCATTGCGCTCCTACAAGTTAAATAATGCTTTTAACGGCCTTCACTACGTTCTCGGTAGTGAATCCAAAATGCTTGAACAATTCGCCTGCGGGTGCAGATTCACCAAAGGTATCCAGTCCTACCACTGCCCCATCCAGGCCGACATATTTATACCAGCCGCTGGTTACGCCCGCTTCGACCGCGATACGCTTAACACCCTTGGGTAATACGCTATCCTTGTACGCTGAATCCTGCTTGTCGAATACATTGGTGGAGGGCATGGACACCACGCGCACATTGACACCTGCTGCGGCCAATGTTTTTTGCGCCTCCATGGCCAGGTTGACTTCAGAGCCGGTAGCGATAATGACAGCTTGCGGCTTGCCACCCGCCGCTTCGGACAAAGTATACGCGCCCTTGCGGATGTTGCCGATTTGCGCCGCATCGCGCTTCTGGAAGACCAGATTCTGGCGGCTGAAAATCAAACAGCTCGGACCATCTTTGCGCTCTACTGCCGCCACCCAGGACACTGCGGATTCAACTGTATCGCACGGACGCCAAACTTCCATG
>JANPNS010000154.1:0-2757 GCA_031427575.1 Gallionellaceae bacterium | reverse complement strand
GCACCTCTAAAAATCCAAACTCCGTCGCGATACTGCGTTGCTCACAAAAAATTACTCCTTACATATCATATATATGCGGCGTCGCAATTTTTTGCTCGCGCCTTGTCTCGCTTAGGATTTTGAATTTTTAGAGGCGCCCTTTATTCAGCCGTAACTTCGTTCGCAGGCTGGTCTGGAGAAGCCGGATTTTTTTCCTCCAGTTTGCGCTGCTTTTTTTCTTCTTTTTTCTTCTTCTTAGCTAATTCTTTTTGACGTTTTTCGAATTGAAAATTAGGTTTTGCCAATTTGTCGTCCTTGCATAAAAATTGCTGGTGAGTGAGATAAGCGCAGCCGACATTCTCACATATTTACCTTGACCGGCCTGATTTATTTTGCGCCCTCTCCGTGAATCGCCCTGAAACGTCGAGTCTATACTGCCTGTTTTTGCTTTGATGTTTTGGGGTTAAGCGCCTAAAAATGATAACATTGCGCACCATTTTTTAATTGGAATTTTTTCAGCATATTGGCCGCTGGATGTAATCTAACTGGGACAAATCATGGCGGGTCATAGTAAATGGGCAAACATTCAGCATCGCAAGGGCAAGCAGGATGCCAAGCGTGGCAAGGCTTTTACGCGCTTGATAAAAGAAATTACTGTGGCGGCCAGGCTGGGTGATAGCGACCCAGCCAGCAATCCGCGCCTGCGTCTGGCGATGGAAAAAGCATATGACCAGAACATGCCGAAGGACAATGTGGAGCGTGCCATCAAGCGCGGTAGCGGTGAGCTGGAAGGGGTGGACTACCAGGAGTTGCGTTATGAAGGCTATGGCATCAACGGCGCGGCAGTGATTGTGGATTGCATGACTGACAACAAAACGCGCACCGTGGCGGATGTGCGCCATGCTTTCACCAAAAATGGCGGTAATCTGGGCACCGATGGATCTGTGGCGTTTATGTTCAAGCATTGCGGCCAGATGATATTTGCCCCCGGCACGAATGAAGATGCATTGATGGAAGTGGCGTTGGACGCGGGCGCGGAAGACATTGTTAATAACGAAGACGGCAGCATCGAAATTATCACCACGCCTTATGACTTCATGGCCGTAAAACAGCGCGTGGAAGCGGCGGGATTCAAACCGGAAATGGCAGAGGTGACCATGAAGGCAGAAAATGAAATAGTGATCACTGGTGACGATGCAGTGCGCATGCACAAGCTGCTGGATGCACTGGAAGACCTGGATGATGTGCAGGAAGTTTATAGCAATGTGGTGATTGAGGAATAGAGGCAGGACTGAGTGCTGAGTACCGAGGCATGAGGAAAAACAGAAACGGATCGAATCATGTTGAAAATAGCCCACTCAGTCCTTAGTCCTCAGTCCTCAGTCCGCATCTTGGGTATCGATCCCGGCCTGCGCATCACCGGCTTTGGTGTGCTGGACAAGGTCGGGCAGAAGCTGGTTTATGTCGCCAGCGGTTGCATCAAAACGCCGGATGGCGAGTTACCGCTTCGTCTCAAAAGCATTCTTGACTCTTTGCGCGAAGTGATCGCGCAGCACCAACCCGAACAAGTGGCAGTGGAAATAGTGTTCGTCAATGTAAACCCACAATCTACTTTAATGCTTGGACAGGCGCGCGGCGCAGCGATTTGCGCGGCGGTGTTGTCTAAATTGCCGGTGGCGGAATACACCGCCTTGCAAGTGAAGCAGGCGGTGGTGGGCAACGGCCACGCCAAGAAAGAACAGGTGCAGGACATGGTGCAGCGTTTGCTGGGATTGTCCGGCACACCCAGCCCGGATGCGGCTGATGCGCTGGCCTGCGCCATTTGTCACGCGCACGCCGGAATGGGGTTGGGGCAGCTGGCTACCAAGGGGTTACGCATGCGGAATGGCAGATTGGGATAATGGAATGATAGGACGCTTGACAGGCACCCTGCTGGAAAAAAATCCGCCGCAAATTCTGCTGGACGTGCAGGGTGTGGCCTACGAGCTGGACGTGCCGATGAGCACGTTCTACAACCTGCCCGCGCTGCACGAGCGCGTGGTGCTGCATACCCACCTGGTCGTGCGCGAAGACGCTCACCTGTTGTATGGCTTCGCCTCCAACGACGAACGCGTGGCATTTCGCCAGTTGCTGAAAATCAGCGGCGTGGGGCCAAAACTGGCGCTGTCAGTATTGTCGGGTTTGAGCCTTAACGACCTCGCCGTTGCCGTGGCCAACAAGGAAGCCGGTCGGCTGACCAAAATTCCGGGCGTGGGCAAGAAAACTGCCGAGCGCTTGCTGCTGGAGTTGCAGGGAAAATTCACTGTGGCGGCACCGGGCGGCACAAGCAGGGCAGCGCCTGTGCAAGGTGGCGATGTCGTTAACGCATTGCTGGCTTTGGGTTACAACAATAAGGAAGCAGAATGGGCAGCCAAACAGTTATCCGACGATGCCAGTGTATCGGACGGCATCCGCCAGGCGCTCAAATTGTTGTCGAAGACTTGAGACTGTCCAGTTACCATTCGTGGTTGACATAATGCTAACTGTTGGTTAGCATTATTCCTATGTTCACTGTCCGTTACAGCAAGCAAGCGCTCAAGACGTTACGCAAAATGCCGGGCGGAATTGCCAGCAGGATTCAAAATGCACTGTCGAACATCGCTAAAAATCCGATGGCCTACCAAGGCGACTGGAAACGGTTGGAAGGGACCGATTTTTGGAGATTGCGCGTCGGTGGTTGGCGTGCTGTATGTGATGTGCAGAATGGCGAATTGTTGTTATTGGTATTGAAAATAGCCC
>JANPNS010000153.1:0-2126 GCA_031427575.1 Gallionellaceae bacterium | reverse complement strand
AAAACTATCCCGCGGCCCTAAAGAACTTGAATCGTAACCTCGAACTGAACCTGTGCCACCGGCGTAAAAATTTTTGAAGAACGGCAATGGCAAGCCACTGTAGCCATTCCCGACTCCCGCTTCGCCATTCAGCATAAAAGTAACATTCTTGCTCACGGGATGAAACCACTGGTGTTGATACGTGAGTTTGTAAAAACGCTGATCCGATACCGGCAAGGCAATTTCCGCGAAGGCCCGCTGCACTGTCCCTTGCGTGGTGTAAATCGCGCTGTCGCGGGTATCGTTGGTCCAACCTATTGTACCCAGCAAATTGGTGGTAGAAGCACCAAAAGTATTGACGTAATTTATCATTTGCGGCGAACTGGTGGTAGTAAGCGACAGATCGGTCTGCTCTGCCGACAAGCCATAATGAATGTTCTCGTCATCATCAATCGGCACACCATAACGCACCCCCGCACCCACGGTGGCAGATTTGAATGGACTGACGGTTCCAGACCGACCCGAATTCACATCGCGTTTATACAGGTCGAAGCCACGGCTCACCCCATTATCCGTGTAGTAGGGGTTGGTGTAAGACACGGAATAGACCTGATTGACCTTGCTGGTATTGACCTGCGTGGACAGCTGGTTGCCAGAACCAAACAGGTTGCGCTCGGTAACTGCGGCGGTTAACACCACCCCCTCATTGCTGGATAAGCCGGCAGCGATTGAAAAATCACCGGTGGCTTTCTCTTTTACCGCCAGACTGAGGTCCAGCTGATCGTTGCTGCCTGTTACCGGCAAGGTCTCAACATTCACTTCACTGAAAAAATCCAGGCGATCTACCCTTTGTTTGGATTTTTTTATTTTGGCAGCAGCAAACCACTCGCCCTCAATCTGGCGGAATTCACGCCGAATGACCTCATCGCGCGTTTTGCTGTTGCCCACGATATCGATGCGCCGCACATACACGCGCTGTCCGGGATCGACCATAAAGGTAAAGGCTGCCTGTTGCTTTTCCTTGTCCAGCTCCGGCACCGCATTGACGTTGGCGAAGGCATAGCCAAAATCGCCGAGGCGGTCGCCGATATTCTTGGTGGATTCGGTCAACTCCTTGCGCGAGAACACATCGCCCGCGTGCAAGCTAATCAACTTGCGCGTTTCTTCATGCGGCATGACATTCTCCGGCCCAGCCAGCTTGATGTCGGAAACCGTGTACTTGACTCCTTCGGTCAGGGTAATAGTGATGTAAATACTTTCCTTGTCCGGGGTGATGGAAACCTGGGTTGAATCTATGGAAAATTCCAGGTAACCCGCGTCGAGATAGTGTGAACGCAGGGTTTCCAGGTCAGCCGATAATTTTTGCTTGGAATACTGATCGTTCTTGTTGAACCAGCTAGACCACCTGGGTGTGTCCAATTCCATTAAACTCCGCAATTCTTTTTCACTGTATGCCTGGTTGCCGATAATATTTATTTGCCTGATCTTGGATACCTCGCCCTCTTCCACGTCAATGGTAATGGCAACTCGGTTACGCTCCAGATCAGTTACGGTAGTATTAACTTTCACCGCATATTTACCGCGCGCCACATATTGACGCTTGAGTTCCTGTTCAGCTTTGTCCAACGTGGACTTATCCAGAATCCGGCTCTCCGCCAACCCGACTGACTTAAGATTGTCGCGCAACTGGTCTTTAGGAATATCCTTTACCCCGTTGATCTCGACGCTGTCGATGGTCGGACGTTCACGCACCACTACGACCAACACTCCCAGCTCCTGTTCCAGCCGTACATCTCTAAAGAAACCAGTAGCGAAAAGCGCGCGGATTGCGGCAGCAGCATGCTCATCATCCAGCGTGTCGCCGACCTTGACCGGCAGGTAGCTGAACACCGTCCCTGCCTCGGTGCGCTGTATCCCCTCTACCCTGATGTCCTTGACCACGAATGGCTCGCCCGCTGCGGTGGATATGGCAAACAGCAGCGGGAGCAACCCCGCCAGTTTCATTATTGTCATGGTTTGTTTCAGCCTGTTTTTTCAACCCAGGAGCAGGCGGATAAAATCGTTATACAACGCAACAATCATCAAGGTAGCAAGCAGTGCGATGCCCACATTCTGTCCGGCCACCATCACTTTCTCGGACACCGGGC
>JANPNS010000152.1:0-12604 GCA_031427575.1 Gallionellaceae bacterium | reverse complement strand
GATAGGCGAAAAGGCCTGCTACAACAAGAGACACCCAACCCCATCCAACACTACCCATTGAATGGGAAGGAGCATGTACCCCTCAAAATTAACGCGAAATGGAATAACTAGCCCAATGCCGGGAACAAGCCGCGTGCGCCGCTGGCAATAAATTCCACCGCGATGGCGGCCAGTATCAGGCCCATCAGTCGGCTGAATACGTCTATGGCTATCTTGCCCAAGCGGCGCTCCACCCATGGCGCGATCAAAAAAGTTAGCCAGACCGTTATGCTGAGCAAAATTATTACCAAGCTCATAATCAAATAGTGTTCGAGGCCGTCTGCCTTGTGCGCCTCCAGGATCACCGCGCTGATGGAGCCGGGCCCGGCCAACAACGGGGTGGATAAAGGGACGATGGCCAGCGCTGAGGTTGAATCGCCATCAGTGCTGTCATTTCTGGCTGAAGCGGATGTGTAGAGGTTGCCATTCAGCATTCTGATAGCCATCAACATCAGCAGGATGCCGCCCGCCACGCGAAAAGAGTTGATGCTGATGCCGAAAAATGCCAGCAAGGGTTGGCCTATCAGCAGGGCAACCAGAAGAATGCCGCACACTGTCAGCGATGCCAGGCGGCCGATGCGGGCGCGCTTGGATGCCGCCATACCTGAGGTGAACAGAATGATGATAGGAATAATTCCGATCGGATCAAGGATGGCAAACAAGCTGATAAAAATCTTGGTGTATTCAGTGAAATCGAGCATGGCACTCCATTAATAAAATGAGGAAGCAGTAGCGGGTCAAATTACACGTTTCAACCATTTGGATCAAATTTTCTGCTGTTGAGCCCGTTCCAGCACCGCAGCGAAGAACCCATCGGTGTCGTGCGTCTGGGGTGACAGTTGCAGGCAATCGCCCATTTCCAGCGGGATTTTTTGCTGTGCCAGAATTTCCCCCGCAGGGCGTAATGCGAACTCAGGATGCGCGGTAAGGAAGGCATCCACAATGGCGCGGTTTTCCTCATGCAAAAAACTGCAAGTAGCATACACCAGCCGCCCGCCTGGCTTAAGCAGCTTGCTGGCAGCAGTCAGGATGGCAGTCTGCTTTTGCGTCAGTTCGATCAGGCTTTGTACTGATTGACGGAATTTGATGTCCGGATTGCGACGCAATGTGCCCAGCCCGCTGCACGGCGAATCAACCAGCACGCGGTCTATTTTTCCGGCCAGACGCTTTACTTTACTGTCGTTCTCGTGCGCGATCAGTTGCGGGTGGATGTTGCTTAAGCCCGAGCGCTTCAGGCGCGGTTTGAGATTGGCCAACCGTTTTTCGGAAACATCGAAGGCATACAGCCTGCCTTGGGAGTTCATCATCGCGCCCAGCATCAGCGACTTGCCGCCGCTGCCAGCGCAAAAATCCACTACCATTTCATTGCGTTTGGGCGCGAGCAAAAATCCAAGCAGCTGGCTGCCTTCATCTTGCACTTCAATTTTTCCGGAAAGAAACAGCGGGTGTTTGGTAAGCGAGGGCTTGCCCTTGAGGCGGATGCCGATGGGTGAATAGGGCGTGGCCAGCGCATCCATACCCTCAGTCTGCAATGCTTGCAGTACCTCGTCGCGCGTAGCGAGCAGGGTGTTAACGCGCAAATCCAGTGCGGCGGGTTGTTGCATGGAGCGACCCAGGGTCAGGATATCCGCTTCGGACATGCGGCTACGCAATTTTTCGACCAGCCATTCAGGCAGCTCGGCCTGCACCGACAAGGGCAGTTCATTCAGATTGATTGCCTTTACCTGTGGCAACCAGTCGCCCTCATCGCGCTTCAACAACGGCGTGATCTCGCGCAAATTGTAGCCGCCGAATTTGATCCAGTAAGCCAGCGCCATGCGACGCGGTGTTGCCTGATCTGAAGTTGCAGGAGGTTTGGTACAGGCGTGTTCCAGAAACAGGCGATGACGCAGCACGCCGAACACGGCTTCTGCGACCAGCGAGCGTTCGTTGGATCCAATGCGCTCCTGCTGAAAAAAATAGCGTAGTGATGTATCAGCCGGATGTTCCAGCGGCAGGATGGTGCGCAGGGCTTGAGTGACCAGATCCAGACGATATTCGGTGAGCAGCATTATGTCAGGGCTCGTAAATGAATATGTTGTACATTCGGCGGGGAGAATACGGGTGCAGGTCTAGGCGCAGGCGACGCCATGTGGTTATTCCACATCAGGAGCCTGCAACGACGCCATGCACCCGTATTCTCCCCGCCCCAAAGGGTGATCCCCCAGAAAGTCCGCATGCGGCGTTACGGCTCGTCGACGTGGAACAACCACGTCTTCCTCCCCGCGCCTTGCCTGCGGACTTTCTGGGGGTCACGAATGCACAACATATTCATTTACGAGCCCTAACTTCTTCCTGTTGTTGTAATGCCCACATCTGCGCGTAGATTCCTTGTTGCGCAAGCAACTCGCGGTGCGTGCCGCGCTCGGTGATGCGTCCATGCTCCATCACCAATATCTGCTGCGCGTCCACGATGGTGGACAGGCGGTGAGCAATCACCAGTGTAGTGCGGTTGCGCGAGACATTGCGCAGCTCTTCCTGGATTGCTCTTTCTGACTTGGAATCCAGCGCCGATGTCGCTTCATCAAAAATCAAAATGGCCGGACGCTTCAAGATGGCGCGCGCAATGGCCACGCGCTGCTTTTCGCCGCCGGATAACTTTAAGCCACGCTCGCCCACCATGGTATCGTAACCTTGCGGCAACGATTCAATGAAATCGTGGATATGGGCTGACTGCGCGGCTTGTAGTATCTCCTCGCGCGAAGCTTCGGGACGACCGTAGGCAATGTTGTAATAGATGCTGTCGTTGAACAACACGGTATCCTGCGGCACGATGCCGATGGCGGCACGCAGACTTGCCTGCGTTACCGCACGAATATCCTGGCCATCAATCAGGATACGCCCTGAATTTACGTCGTAGAATCTGAACAGCAGACGTGACAAGGTGGATTTCCCCGCTCCACTTGATCCGACCACTGCCACAATGTGGCCGGCAGGAATGTCGAAGCTGACATCCAATAATATCTGCCGATCGGGTTCGTAGCTGAATGCCACTTGTTCAAATCGTACCGTACCCGTACTCAGCTGCAGCGGAGCGGCATCGGGGGTGTCCTGAATTTCGCAGCTTTCATTCAGCAGGCGAAACATTCTTTCCATATCGGCCAGGGAATTCTTTATCTCGCGGTAAACAAAGCCAAGAAAATGCATAGGCATGTAAAGCTGCAACATGAACACGTTGACCAGTACCAGGTCACCAATAGTCATGTGCCCCTTCACCACCTCGTCTGCCGCCAGCAGCATCAATGCGGTTACGCCAATGGCGATGATAGAGGCCTGTCCCGCGTTAAGGCTAGCCAATGAAGTTTGATTTTTTACCGCTGACGTTTCCCATTTTCCCATGTGTTCGTCGTAGCGCAGCGCTTCGAATTGTTCGTTGCCGAAATATTTCACCGTTTCATAGTTAAGCAGGCTATCGATGGCGCGTGTGTTGGCCTTGGAATCCATGTCATTCATGGTGCGCCGGAAAATCATGCGCCACTCGGTTATGAACAAGGTAAATACAATGTATATCAGCAATGTGACAAAAGTAATGATGGCAAACCAGGCGCTGTATTTGGCCAGCAGGATAGCCGCAACCAGGCCGATTTCCAGCAGCGTGGGCAGAATATTAAACAACAGGAAGGTGAGCAAAAAACTGATGCCGCGCGTGCCACGCTCGATGTCGCGCGACATGCCACCGGTTTGCCGGTCCAGATGAAAGCGCAGACTGAGACTGTGCAGATGCATAAATACCTGCAACGCAACGCGCCGTATGGCGCGCTGGGTAACCTTGGCAAATACCGCATCACGCAACTCGCCGAACAGTGTGCTGAACAAACGGAACAGCCCATAGCTGACCACGAGAAACGCCGGAATCATTAACATGGCGCGGGGCTGGTTCAGCGCATCCACGATTTCCTTGAGCATCAATGGCACCGCCACATTGGCCAGCTTGGCCATAACCAGCAGTGTTAGCGCCAGCACAACGCGCCCTTTGAACTCCAGCAAGTAAGGCAACAGGGTGCGAATAACGCTCCAGTCGCCACGGGGTGCATGCTCAGAAGTCAGGGACTTGTGACGCATGAGGAGTGGGCGGGAAACGCGCTCAGTCGGTTCCTGTTGCAGGATGGCCATAGTAAAAACCCTGGGCATAGTCCACGCCGATTTCCACCAGTATTCTGGCAGTTTCCTCGTCCTCAACGAACTCGGCTACGGTTTGCAAGCCAAACTCCTTGGCTACCTGATGGATGTGGGTAACCATGATGCGGTCGCGCTCGTCCACGGCAATCTGGCGCACGAAGCTGCCCTCGATTTTCACATAATCCATGGCGATATTTTTTAAATACAGAAACGAGGAGAAGCCGCTGCCGAAATCGTCCAGCGCAAAAGAAATTCCCTTGTGACGCAGTTCGTCGATTACGCCTCTGACCTGATTCAAATGCGGCAAAGCCTCACGCTCGGTTATTTCAATCACCACTCTGTCGCAGGGAATGCCGGCTTGCATAAGCTGGTCGGGGATAGAGCGCATCCATTCGGCATCGCCAAAGGTTCGTGCGGACAGATTAAAAAACATCTTGGGCTGCTGCTGATGCTCCCCACGGATACGGTTAATTTGCTGTAGCCCTTGCTGAAATACGCGCATGTCAACCTCCCTGATCATGCCGAGATCCTCTGCTACCCCGATGAAATGCTCAGCGGCAATGACATTTTCTCCCTCTCTTATGCGCGCTAGAACCTCATATGCAAATACATGGCCGCTGCGCAAATCCACGATCGGCTGCAGGAATGCCTCGACCTGATTTCCCAACAAGGCGCGCCTCAGGAAATCGCCCTGTTGAAAAATATTTCTCATGGAACTGCCCAACCCGGATGCAGTTGACACTACCTGATTTTTCCCCTGAATTTTCGCCTGATGAAGCACCACATCCATCGCTGTCTGCAGCTCCATCATTTTATTGCCGTCATCAGGGTAACTCACTACGCCAAAACTGGCGGCAAGTTTAACTTTACCCACTGGCAATTCAATATCCTCGCTGGCCAGAGTTTGATGCAACTTGTCTGCCACTTGCAGGGCATTAGCGGCGGTTGTTCCCGGCAGGATGATGGCAAATTCGTCGCCACCCAGACGCGCCAGCAAGTCGCCCTTGCGCAGGCAGGATTCAAGAAGCAGGGTGAGTTTTTTCAGCGCTATATCGCCTACCGGATGGCCATAAGTGTCATTGATGAATTTGAAGTCATCGATATCGGCCATGATGATGGAGAACACTTGTTGATGACGTTCGGCACGCGTAAGTTCATACTCGAGAACCTCCTCGAACTTGCGCCGGTTATACACTCCGGTGAGTGGGTCGCGAACCGATATTTCTGCCATCTGGTTGTTGTAATCCTGCACCGTGGCCAGCAGGCGGTTAAAATATTCCGACAGGTGCTGCAACTCTACTATCCAGCGGTTGCCGGCCACACGGTGGCTGAAATTCGTTTCGTGAGCGATTTTTTTCATTACGCCGACCAGATTGATGATAGGCAGCGCTACCAGATTACGCAACAAAAAATACAACAGGAAGAACACCAGCCCCATTATCAGCAGGAAGTAGCCGATGATAGGGTTGATTACCTGATTGATCGAAATTTTGATGTCCTTAATCGGATAGACAATGTCTATCACTCCATGCACTGCGCCAACATGGGACTGGGTGTGGCAAACCAGACATTCCTGGGATGCGACCAGCGGATACAGGTAGCGGAATGGTTCATTAATCGAGGATACCACTACCTCTTTGCCGTCGCGCAGGGCACCTGCCAATTGCGGGTCGTTGGCGATAATGGCGTGTTCACTGGGCATGGCGCCGAACTGATTCTCAACTATCTGGCCGCGATACACCCGAATTGACAGGTCGGGCATAGATGTATTCAGCCGTTCGATCACTTCCTTGATTTCCTGCTTGTTCCAGCCCTTGCGCATAGCCGAGTACAGGCTTTGAAATACCAGCCTGGAAGTGCGTTGCGCATCGTTGCGCGCCAGGTTTTGTACTGCGCGGTCGCGTACCACATCGGACAAAACGAAGACCAGGAAAAAAGCGAACATGAGAGAAAAAATGGACAGATATACCAGCAAACTACCGAGCGTAATTTGTTTTAAAAATCTGAAAATTGTGCTCACGCTACGTGCTATCAAATTTTGCCCCCACAACTAGCAACTTGGGCAGGTTGCATGAATATTATAGGTGCCTATTATACATGCACGTTACCGGATCGCTCAACCAGATGCGTCTAAAGGGCACCTCTAAAAATCCAAACTCCGTCGCGATGCTGCGTTGCTCAATAAATTTTAACGCTTACATTCCTGTCCTGAGCTCAGTCGAAGGGTCAAAATAGACGGGTTACGCGGACTTTCTTTCGCGCCTTGCCTGGCTTAGGATTTTGAATTTTTAGAGGTGCCCTAAACATCGTCGCGATCACGCGCATAACCGGTCACGCCAGCCAGAAAGCGCACCAAAATATAGCTGACGCGCATCTGCAAGCGCATCCATAGCCCATGTTTGCGCCACATGGAATGGGAAACTTGACGGGCACCATGCGCAATCTCCTGCATCAAACTGGTACGCAATGTTTCGGCAAATCCGGCATCGCTTACTGCCAGATTGGCTTCGCGCGCTAACCACAAACTGAACGGGTCAATATTGGAAGAGCCCACTGTCGCCCAATAGCTGTCCACCACTGCTACCTTGGCATGCATAAAGCTGATGTGGTATTCGTAAATTTTCACTCCCGCAATCAATAATTCATTGTACAGCGCAAGCGTGGCAAAGTGCTGCAAGCGGTATTCCACTTGCCCCTGCAACAACAGCACTACGCTTACCCCGCGCCGAGCCGCATCTAACAAGGCACGGCGCAAGCGCAACCCGGGCAGAAAATAGGCGTTGGCAATGATGATTTCGCGCTGTGCTGCGGCAATGGCTTTAAGATAAGCCTGCTCAATGTCGTGCCGATGGCGCAAATTATCGCGCATAAGGAAGGCCACCATGGGCTGCGCAGCATCGCCATGCACGGCCTGCGGTTTTGCGTGCTCGCGCTGCCGCCGAAAGTTAGCCCACGATACCAGCATCCACAAACGCCGCATGGAGCCATATATTTTGCTTACAGTAACGCCCTGTAATTCAATTGCATAGTCCAGGCGCGGTGCAGTAATCGGCCTGCCGGTCATATCATCACTGATATTGAACCCGCCCACAAAAGCGATGCGCTCATCTACCAGCGCCAGTTTGCGATGCAAGCGGCGCAGATGGTAGCGGCGAAAACTGAAGCGCCCGATTTCCTTGCGGAACCACAACACCTCCATGCCTGCGGCACGCATTTCGTCTATCCAGTGTTGCGGCAAATCGGCCGAACCGTAACCGTCCAGCAGCAGGTGCACCACTACGCCACGCTTGGCTGCGCGCTGCAAAGCATCTGCCACCTTGCGTCCGGTGGCATCAGCGGCAAAAATATAAGTTTCCAGATTAATCGAACGGGCCGCGCCGTCTATCGCCGCAATGAGCTGCGGAAAATATTCCTCACCGTTGCGTAACAGGGTCAGGGTGTGGCCTTCGACCAGATGGGTGCTGCTCATGGCAAAACGAGCGTCGCAGATAACGCCGCATGATCGGAAATTTTGTTCCACGGATGATGCGCATGCACTACGCCCTGCTGAATTTCCAGACCGCGCACATATATCCGATCCATGCGCAGCAAGGGCATACCGACCGGGTAGCTGCGCGCCGGTTTGCCGTGGCGCACTTCGAATACCTCCTGCAATTGTAATTCTTGCGCCAGCAAGCGGCTGGCATGATTACGCCAGTCGTTAAAGTCACCCGCAATAATCATCGGCGCATCGTCCGGAACCATCTGCTTGATGCGTTCAACCAGCGCGCTGAATTGCCTGCCGCGCCCGCGCTTGAACAGGCCAAAATGAACGCAAATACAATGTAGCGTATGACTGGAATCAGGCAAGGGAATTTCGCAATGCAGCAAACCGCGACTCTCAAAGCGATGGGCGGAAATATCCTGATTATCCCAGCGTGCAATCGGGTAGCGACTCAGAATGGCATTGCCGTGATGGCGTTCGTCATAGATCGCGTTTTTTCCATAAGCATGATGCGGCCAAATCTGGTCAGCCAAGTATTCATACTGTGGCAAGGCTGGGTAATTCTTGCGCCGACTGGCATGATCCGTACGCGCGCCTTGAACTTCCTGCAAAAAAATTATATCGGAATTCAGTTCACGCAAACACTCACGCAACTCGTGCAACACCATGCGTCGGTTGAAGTGCGAAAGCCCCTTGTGGATATTGTAAGTGGCGATCTTGAGAGTAGTCATGGGGAGTATTCTACCCAATAGATGGGGAGAGGGTGGCATGTAGGTTGGGTGGAGCGTAGCGATACCCAACAATCAAAACCGACACCAACCAAAAAGAAGTCGCCCCCGGTTTGCCGCCCCTGCGGGGTTCCCTCAATCAGCCACAAGCAAGCGGGGCTGCGCAACTCGCCCTGGCGGGGCGCACACCCCGCGCCCCACTGCGGAGATCAGACAGTGCTCGCCTAAATCACCGCTTCCTTCCGGCTGATCGAGGAGGCGCACAGGGGAAGTGGGCGGTACGCAAGAACAGATTACAGAATATTTTTCAGTCGTCTGCCATGCACATGGCCGGTTTCGACCCATTGTGGTTAATCAGAAATAATCAAGGTAAAGGGATGATGGTGCTATTAACACGCAAACTTGATGCTGAGGAAAAAACCATAACATCGTAGTTTTCATGAAATTGGGAAACGATGCCAACGAAGTCCGAATACAGTCCCCGATTAATAAAGACGGGGCCTCCACTCAGCCCTCCAAGAGCATCTATATTCATGTGATGTGCAGCTCCGAAGGACTTGATCCAATACTCACGCTCGAATGCAGAAACAAACTGACCTTCGCTTACCGAAGAAACCTTTGAGCCGCCGCAACTCCAACTATCAAAGATATACTCGTCAAATGATACAACAGTACGTAAGCTGCCTGGGAATCCGCCAAATGAGACAAACTCCCCTGCCCTTAATGTTTCGGGGGGCCATGCTTTAGGCTGAAATACACATGAACCAATTTCGCCCTCCGATGTTATGGACTTGAGCTGTTCTTTTGAAAGACGAATGGTTGCCAAGTCAAGCCGGGAATTAGTATCGATCAACTGTTCGAGAGGGTTAATCTCAGTGTTGCCAATTTGGAACACTAAATTGTTGTGCGCCTCATTCATTTTGCAGTAGCCCGCGATTACGTGTTCGCATGTAACTGCAAATGGACCTTCGCCAAGATCAATAATGGAAATTGAACCGTTTCTAATTTCACTTGGACGGCTTTTAGATGGGCGCTGACCGAAAAATACTGCATGAGCAAACAGAAGGGGAAACTTTGCCATGTGCTCACCGAGTGGGCCGGCGGCAAGTTTTTTAGCCTCCTCAATCTTTTCAGCTTCGTCCATAGGGAATTGATGTATTCAAAGACTTCTTTCAATTAGCTAAACCCGGCTAAGCATTCCCTATCCCGCGCGTCGGCAACTTGATCTGCCGCGCAAAATCCAGCATGCGTTCGATAGACACTTTGGCGCGTCGTCCGATAGCCGGATCAATCTGAATTTCATTCAAACCATTTTCCAGAGCATCGGCCAGATTCGCCAATCCGTTCATCGCCATCCACGGGCAGTGGTTGCAGCTGGTACAGGTCGCACCCTCACCGGCAGTCGGCGCTTCCAGGAACACTTTGTCAGGCGACAGCATGCGCATTTTGTGCAGGATGCCGTTATCAGTAGCGACAATGAATTCGCGCGCCTCCAGAGTTTGACTCGCTTTGATAAGCTGCGTGGTAGAGCCAACCACATCGGCCAGTTGCACCACCGCGCGCGGCGATTCCGGATGTACCAGCACCTTGGCTTGCGGATGCTGCGCCTTGAGCTGCATCAATTCTTTGCCCTTGAATTCGTCATGCACCACGCATGAGCCCTGCCACAGCAACATGTCGGCACCAGTTTGCTCCTGCACGTAGGCACCCAGATGCCGGTCTGGCGCCCACAGAATTTTTTCACCGCGCTCCTTGAGATATTTGACGATGGGCAATGCGATGGAACTGGTCACCATCCAGTCGGCGCGCGCCTTGACCGCCGCGCTGGTGTTGGCATACACCACCACCGTGCGGTCGGGATGGGCATCGCAGAAGGCAGCAAACTCATCTGCCGGACAGCCCAGATCGAGCGAGCATTCTGCTTCCAGATCGGGCATCAGAACTCTTTTTTCCGGGTTGAGAATTTTCGCCGTCTCGCCCATGAAGCGCACCCCCACCACGACTATGGTCTTGGCTGGATGCTCGTGGCCGAAGTTGGCCATGTCCAGCGAATCGGAAACGATGCCGCCGGTGGCCTCGGCCAGATCCTGCAAATCAGGATGCACGTAGTAATGTGCCACCAGCACCGCATCCTGTTGCTTGAGTAATGTCTTGATGCGCGCGATCAACTCTGTGCGCGCTTTGGGGGTGGGTTCTTGCGGTTTTTTCGCCCACGCTTGTTCCGTGTTGCAACCTGAGTTGCCACGAGGATGGTCGTAAGTAACAGTAATGATATTTTCCTGCATCTTGCTCTTCCTTCAAATCGCCAGCGCTACTTAAATCCCCCGCTCACTTCGTTCGCCGCCCCCTTTTAAAAAGGGGGCTTATGCAGTTCCCCCCTTTGCAAAAGGGGGGTTAGGGGGGATTTGAGTTTCCAGCCTCAATGGCAACTGCAAAATCGCTGCGCGGTTGCTCGGTGAAAACACCTTCTCCGCTGCCGCCTGCCACGGCAACCAGATATAACTCAAATGCTCGCGCGGCGATAGTTGGACAGGCAACCTAGCGGGTAATTCCAGGCCGAACACATGCTCGGTGTTATGCGTGGTGCCGGGTGGATAGCGATGCTGCCACCTGGCATAAATCTCATACACATTCTTCAACTGCCAATCGGACAAAACATAATGTGCCGCATCCAGACCGGTCTCTTCTCCTACTTCGCGCAGCGCTGTATCACGCAGCGACTCATCCCCGTCACGGCTGCCAGTGACCGACTGCCAGTAACCCGGGTGGTCGGCGCGCTCCAGCAGCAATACGTCCAGAGCGAGAGTGTAAATTACCACCAGCGTCGAAATGGGCTGCTTGGATGACATTAGCACAAGAATACCCAGAACGGCTTATCTTGCGACTTCCAGAAATATACTGCTTCAGTAAAAATTTCTGCGGCTATCGCATACTCTGTGGTGTTCAAGCCCAGCGTTTCGCCGCTGTTGCTTAGCAACAACACATATCCGGGTGCTGGCTGCCCAGAAGTATTTGACCAGGACAGGTCGTTCAACGCATCGGCTAGCGCATCCCAGTTACTGCCGAACCATTCCGGCGCCTTGATTGCCTGAGCGATTGCTGCGAGGAATTCCCCTTTTCCCTTCACGCTGCCCAGGTGAGCCTCGAACAGAACAAAGGCCAACTGTGACACGGCAGCGCGCAACTCATCCACGCTGCAATTCATCCGGTACGTTCCAGCCTCATTCACATCCTGCAAGCGCTCGCATAAAGCTTTCATCGCTCACTCCTTGATACGTTGGAAAGTCCGGTAATGATCATGGCTGTAGTAACACTCCAGTAATGGCCCGCACACGATACGCCGCGCACCGCGATTTTTTGCACCCGGCGTTTTCACCGTATATTCGTGGTAATAAGCGCGAGGCTGCTGCGGCAGACGCTGTTCGTAATTGCCGAACACTGCGCCGTCGCGCGAGTAGGGAAAGGGGCCGCCTTGTTTGATGAGGTGTAAGGTGGCACGCGCTTCGGGCGGTAGAGCAGACCAACTGATGGATGCCAGTGCAGCGCCTTGAGCGTTGTGATTTTCTGCTTGCACTGCCAGAGGCAGACCAAGCAACCACCCCAATAACAGAAAAGCGCAGGGGCGACTCTGAGGCATCGCTAATCCTTGGCGACTTCCGCCGTGGCCTGCTGCCGCAGACGAATATGCAGTTCACGCAATTGCTTTTCGTCCACGGCGCTGGGCGCCTGCGTCAACAGGCATTGCGCGCGCTGCGTCTTGGGGAAGGCAATCACATCGCGGATGGATTCCGAACCGGTCATCATGGCGACAATGCGATCCAGCCCGAACGCTAGGCCGCCGTGTGGAGGCGCGCCGTATTGCAGCGCGTCGAGCAGAAAACCAAACTTGAGTTGCGCTTCTTCCGCGCCGATGTTGAGCGCGCGGAACACCTGGCTCTGCACTGCTTCCTTGTGGATACGCACCGAGCCGCCGCCGATTTCAGAACCGTTCAAGACGAGGTCGTAAGCCTTGGACAGACACTGACCCGGGTCCGTTTCCAGCAACGCCAGGTGTTCATCCTTGGGCGCAGTGAACGGATGATGGCAGGCATTCCAGCGCTTGGCTTCATCATCGTATTCAAACATCGGGAAGTCCACTACCCACAACGGAGTCCATGCCGCACCGCTGACATAATTTTTTTCGTGGCCGATTTTG
>JANPNS010000151.1:0-2413 GCA_031427575.1 Gallionellaceae bacterium | reverse complement strand
GCTCCAGTGCAGCGTCGGACGATTGTTCAGCGCTGTTCTCGTTCGTCCTTTCTCCCGCTTGCGGGGGAAAGTTAGATAGGGGGCGCAGTCCGTAACCCACCACTTCCACATTGCTATCCTGCTGCGGAAGGGTGGCGGCAGAGCCGCCGGGACCCCACCGGCGTACCTCTTGCAGGTGCAATCGCTCGGCCAGCTCGGCACCGAACGTATCGTCCAGATTAAGCACCGCAAATTTCAGTTGTTGCCAGTCGAACAAGCGCTGCTTGGCCGCCGCATAGCTGCGCATGTCGCCGTGATAATCGAGATGGTCGCGACTGAGATTGGTGAGCAGCGCCACGTCAAATTTCATGCCATTCACCCGCCCCTGTTGCAAGGCATGCGAGGACACTTCCATCGCCACCGCCTGCGCGTCCTGCGCCAGATAATCAGCCAGCAAGCCATGCAGCTGAATGGCATCGGGGGTAGTGTTCAAAGTCGGATGCAACGCTCCGGGGAAACCATTGCCCAAAGTCCCGATCAGTGCCGTCTTCTTGCCCAGTGCGCCCAAGGCATGCGTGATCCAGTGCGCGCATGAGGTCTTGCCGTTGGTGCCGGTGATGCCCACCACCCACAATTTTTTTGAGGGGCTGCCATAAACATAATCGGCAATCTCCCCGGCATGCTGGCGCAAATCGGTAACGGCCAGATTGGGTAATCGCCAAGCCTTGTTCCAGCTAAAATTATGCGCTTCCCAGATCACCGCATTGGCACCATTAGCGATGGCCTGGCTGATAAACTGGCGGCCATCGGCCTGGCTGCCGGGGTAGGCGACAAAGGTATCGCCCGGCGCAACCATGCGGCTGTCGATTTTGACAGAGGACAGAAGACTGAGGACATAACCAGCGACTTGGCTGTCGTCTTTGGACAGCCTAGTCGAATGGCTAGTAGTTCCATCAGAAGACAGATCAGTTACGCCAAGAACGCGGCACAGCCGCGACAGCGCTTCTGTCCTCTGTCCTCTGTCATCTGTCCCCTGACCCATCACACTTCCTCCCGCACGATCTCGGTCAGCGGTGGTATAACAACATTGTCGAGAGGCGCATCGTTGGGCACATTGAGCAGATGTAGCGCTGCGCCCATCACACTGCTGAACACCGGAGCCGCGACCATGCCGCCGTAATATTCCTTGCCGCCGGGTTCGTCTATCATCACCGCCACGATCAGGCGCGGATTGGATGCGGGCGCCAAGCCAACAAATGAGGATACATAGCGGTCGACGTAGCGCCCTCTCTCCAGCTTATGTGCCGTGCCGGTTTTGCCCGCCACGCGAAAGCCATTTATCTGCGCCAGTGGTGCGGTGCCAGTTGGTTGCACCACCAGCTCCAGCATGTCGCGCACCTGGCGCGCAGTGGTGTCGGAATATACTTTCTGCCCGCTCACCGGCATGTCCAGCTTGACAAGTGACACCGGTAGCAACTCGCCACCGTTGGCAAACAGGGTATAGGCGCGCGCCAATTGCAGCAGGTTGACGGAAATGCCGTGACCATACGACATGGTGGCCTGCTCGATCGGACGCCAGGTTTTGTAATTGCGCAGCTTGCCGCCAGCCTCGCCCGGAAATTCGCTGCCGGTGGAGGCTCCAAAACCGCTTGCGCCAAGACTGCTCCAGAGAGTTTCCGGCTCAAGCAATAAGGCGATTTTGGCAGTGCCTATGTTGCTGGATATGTGAATCACCTGCGCCACGGTCAGCGCAGCCTCGGGATGCGTGTCGCTTATCTTTTTGCCGCCGACCACCATCGTTCCATGTTCGGTATTAATGACCGTTTGCGGTGTTATCTTGCCCGCATCCAGCGCCGCCGCCACGGCAAACGGTTTCATCGTCGAACCCGGCTCGAATAAATCCGTTACGGCGCGGTTGCGCAACACATCGAGGCCGGGCTTGTCGCGATTATTGGGGTTGAAGCTCGGCCAGTTGGCCAGCGCCAGCACCTCGCCGCTGTGCGCATCCAGCACCACGATGGAACCGGACTTGGCGCGATGTTGCTCGACCGCCAGCTTGAGTTCGCGAAAGGCGAGATACTGGATCTTGCTGTCTATACTCAGCGCCAGGTTGCTGCCAGGTTTGGGTGCGCGGATGCTGGCGACGTCTTCTACAATACGCCCTTTGCGATCCTTGATTACGCGCTGCCTGCCTGCCTTGCCACCGAGCTCTTCCTGAAATGCCAGCTCCAGACCCTCCTGCCCGTTGTCATCCAGATCGGTGAAGCCGAGCAGATGCGCCGTCACATCCCCATCGGGATAGTAGCGGCGGTATTCGCGTTGCAGCGACACCCCGGGGATTTCCAGCCGCATAATTTTTGCCGCCTGCTCCGGCGGCAGCAGGCGCTTGAGATAAACAAAATCGCGCCCGGTATCCGATAGTCGGCTTTTGACT
>JANPNS010000150.1:0-6753 GCA_031427575.1 Gallionellaceae bacterium | reverse complement strand
TGGACTCGCAGCATCAAGTCCTCGGGGTGCCGTCCAGGTTCAGTGGATTTCCAGCGGGCACGCGCGCCGCGCAATTGCTCAAACCCTGCAACCCTTGCTGCTGTGAAGTTTTCCCGTTTCATGCTGTCCGCCTTTCCGTGTAGGGGCTATGTAGGGGAATTATAGCAATATAGCGGGATACTTATCAACACGAATAAATAGGGAATTATTAATAAATCATTGATTTATGGGGTTTATGTGGATTTTCGGAATGGCAATCAACATAGTGAAAAGCCTAATTTCTCAGACTTGTAAGCGGTAGGTCGTCAGTTCGAATCCGACAAGCGGCACCATTAAAAACCTGCATCCAGATGGATGCAGGTTTTTTTTCGTGCAACAAAGTACCTCCCCATGCGGGCAGATTCCTCCGCAGTTCATCGGATAATTCGGTAACATGGCAGTGATGGCGTTCAACAAATTTGCGCGCGGGATTATTTGGTGCAAGGTCAAACATGAAAATTCACGAATATCAGGCGAAAGAACTTCTCCGTCAGTATGGCGTGCCGACCCCGCGCGGAGTGGCCTGCTTTAATGTGGGCGAAGCAGAATCTGCCGCGCGCGAGTTGGGTGGCGCGCTGTGGGTGGTCAAGGCGCAGATCCATGCCGGCGGACGTGGCAAGGGCGGTGGTGTGAAAGTTGCGCGCAGTCTGCCAGAGGTGGGCGAGCATGCGGCAAAGATTTTAGGCATGCAACTGGTGACTCACCAGACCGGGCATGAAGGCCAGATGGTGCGGCGTTTGCTGGTCGAGGAGGGCGCGCAAATTGCAAAAGAATTTTACATTGGCATGGTGATAGACCGCAGCAGGCAGCGCGTGGTGCTGATAGCGAGCAGCGAGGGTGGCATGGAGATCGAGGCAGTCGCCGCGCGCTCGCCGGAAAAAATACACAAGATATGGATAGACCCGGTGGCCGGGCTGACCGATGCCGAGGCGGATGCCGTGTCGCGCCAGATCGGCATTCCCGATGCGGCGCTGGTTCAGGCACGCGCCTGTTTGCGGGGCTTGTACCGCTGTTTTGTGGAGAAAGATGCCATGCTGGCGGAGATCAATCCGCTGGTGCTGACTGCGGATCAGCGCGTGATTGCGCTGGATGCGAAAATAAATTTCGACAGCAATGCGCTGTATCGTCATCCTGAGATTGTGGCATTGCGTGATCTGGATGAAGAAGACCCCGCTGAAATTGAAGCATCCAAGTTCGACCTCAGTTACATTTCGCTCGATGGCAACATCGGCTGCCTGGTGAATGGCGCCGGGCTGGCGATGGCGACCATGGACATCATCAAGCTGTATGGCGGTATGCCGGCAAATTTTCTGGATGTGGGCGGTGGCGCCAGCAAGGAGAAAGTGACTGAGGCGTTTAAGCTGATGCTGAAAAATCCGAATTTGCGTGCCATTCTGGTGAATATATTCGGCGGCATCATGAAGTGCGATGTGATTGCTGAAGGGGTGGTGGCGGCTGCGCGCGAAGTGCATCTCAAAGTGCCGCTGGTGGTGCGGCTGGAAGGCACCAATGTCGATCTCGGAAAAAAAATTCTGGCCGAATCCGGCCTGCCGATTATTTCTGCCAGTGATATGGCAGATGCGGCAGAAAAGGTTGTTGTTTCGGCGAAGGGGAAATAATGGCCATCCTGATCGACAAAAATTCCAGAGTGATCACCCAAGGCATGACCGGTAAGGTCGGGCAGTTTCATACCTTGCATTGCAAAAATTATGCGAACGGTGCGAATTGTTTTGTCGCAGGCGTGACTCCGGGCAAGGCTGGGCAGAGCTATGAGGGTATTCCGATATTCAACAGCGTAGCCGATGCCAAGACGCAGACCGGAGCGACGGTGTCGGTGATTTACGTGCCGCCCGCTTATGCGGCTGCGGCGATTGATGAGGCAGTCGAGGCAGGGCTGGATCTGGTTATCTGCATTACCGAGGGCATCCCCGTGCATGACATGCTGCGCACCCGCTACAAGATGCAGGGCAAGCGGACGGTGCTCATCGGGCCGAACTGCCCGGGGGTGATTACGCCGGATGAGATCAAGATCGGCATCATGCCCGGACATATACATCGCAAGGGACGCGTCGGTGTGGTATCCCGTTCCGGTACGCTGACCTACGAGGCAGTGGGCCAGTTGACCGCGTTGGGCTTCGGCCAGTCCACCTGTGTCGGGATAGGCGGCGACCCGATCAACGGCATGAAGCATCTGGATGTGATGAAGCTGTTTAACGATGATCCGGAAACCGATGCGGTGGTGATGGTGGGCGAGATCGGCGGCAGCGACGAGGAGGAATGCGCGCGCTGGATCAAGGACAACATGCACAAACCGGTAGTCGGCTTTATTGCGGGTGTGACCGCGCCGCCCGGCAAACGCATGGGTCATGCCGGTGCGATTATTTCCGGCGGCCAGGGTGGCGCCGAGGACAAGCTGGCGGTGATGGAAGAATGCGGCATAGCCATCACGCGCAATCCGGCGGAAATGGGTAAAATGATGCAGAAAATTTTGAACAGGTAATGACTTATGATTGAGATGTTTTCCACCCCGCAATTCTGGGTCTCGGTGCTGCAAATTATCGCCATTGACTTGCTGTTGAGTGGCGATAACGCAGTGGTGATTGCGCTGGCCTGCCGCAATTTGCCGCCGGAACAGCGCAGAAAAGGCGTGATATTCGGGGTAGCCGGTGCAATTTTCTTGCGCGTGATCCTGACTTTTTTTGCGGTCGGCCTGCTTACTTTGCCCTACATCAAGATTATAGGAGCGGTATTGTTGATATGGATAGGCATGAAATTGATTGTGCCCCAAGAGGAGCATGGTGGCGTCAATGTGCAGGGCAATACGCATTTTTGGGCTGCGATCAAAACCATCATCGTGGCCGATTTTGTGATGAGCCTGGATAACGTCATCGGTGTGGCTGCTGCCGCCAAGGGAAGTTTTGGCTTGCTTGTTTTTGGCTTGCTGATCAGTATTCCGATGATCGTATGGAGCAGTCAATTGATTTTGAAATTCATGGATCGCTTCCCCGTTATTATTGTGGTGGGCGGCGCATTGCTGGGTTTTGTCGCGGGTGAAATGCTGATGACGGATATGCTGGTGAAGGAATGGGCCGAAGCTCAGCCGCATTGGCTACACTGGCTGGTGCCGGCGCTCGGAGCAATTCTGGTGGTGGTGGCGGGCAAGTGGCTGGCGAGGCGCAAGGTGGCGGCTGTGCAAGTGGTTAATCTGGTGGATGAACGAGTGTCCGCTACGCCGGACAACAAACGCTGAAAGGATGGCAGTATGAAAGTGTTAATTCCCGTTGATGGATCCGCCAGCGCTGACCACGCAGTTGAGCAGGTAATCGCCAGCTTACAGTGGCTGAAGGAGATGCCACAAATTTTTCTGCTCAACGTGCAATGGAAACTTGCTTCCGGTAACGTGAAGCTGTTCATTAACCAGGAAACGATCGACGACTATTACCGCGAGCAGGGCATGGCGGCACTGGCTGAGGCGCGTAAAAAACTGGACGCCGCCGGATTGTCATACACCTATCACATCAGCATCGGGACTCCGGCGGAAGCCATTGTCCAATATGCGCAAGAGAAGCATGTCGACCAGATCACCATGGGGGTGCACGGGCAGGGCGCGCTATCGACCTTGTTGTTGGGTTCGGTGGTGAGTAAAGTGCTGCATCTTGCCAGCATGCCTGTGCTCATGGTTAAATAACGCTGTAAGCTTATGGGCACCTCTAAAAATCCAAACTCCGTCGCGATGCTGCGTTGCTCAATAAATTTTAACGCTTACCTTCCTGTCCTGAGCCCAGTCGAAGGGTCAAACATATGCGGCGCGCTAAAATTTTTTCGTGCCTTGCCTGGCTTAGGATTTTGAATTTTTAGAGGTGCCCTTATTTTCAATTACTGCTTGGCAGTATTCCCCAAGAGTGACATAGACCCCTTGGAACTCGGCGTTCAAGCGGAAAATCATTGACATCTCAGTTACTCGCCCTTACCCCATTCCTTGGGCAAGGGTTATTCTATAAAACATTTTTAATCATAGTGTTATAATTTTCTCGAGTTGATTTCCCATGGTTCTGAATGATTTCCGTCAGGCCAGTGCAATGCGCAATTACTCCAAGCCCCTTATTGAGGGCACCTCTAAAAATCCAAACTCCGTCGCGATACTGCGTTGCTCAAGAAATTTTAACGCTTACATATCAAAATAGATGGGTTGCGCGGACTTTCTTTCGCGCCTTGTCTCGCTTAGGATTTTGAATTTTTAGAGGTACCCTTGACTTTATAAATAAGAACGATTATCATTCGCACTACCAATACTGAAAGGAGTCTGGAAATGAAATATTTACTGCTTTTATCCATTTTACTGCCATTCAGCTCAGTTGCCGCAGAGTCTGACTATGTGCTGGTTATACGCGATCATAAATTTGAACCCACCGAAATCAAGGTTCCGGCGGGCAAAAAGATCAAGTTACAGATACATAACAAAGACAGCACCCCAGAAGAATTCCATAGCGACGACCTCAAACGTGAAAAGATAATTCTGGGTAACAAATCAGCTTTTGTTTTTATTGGACCCCTTACCCCTGGTCGTTACAAGTTTATGGGTGAATTTCATGAGAGCACTGCCCAGGGTGTGGTTGTCGTTGAATAATCCTGAAGCTTGGTAAAACACTGGAGGTAATGAGCCATGTTCAGCACAGCAGTCATCATTTTTCGCGAAGTTCTGGAAGCAGCTTTGATTATCGGTATTGTTGCGGCAGCCACGCGTACTGTACCTGGCCGCAATTACTGGTTGGCCGCAGGAGTATTGGCGGGCCTGCTGGGTGCGGGTGTAGTGGCCTTTTTCGCCAGTAATATTGCCGACCGCGCCGGCGGAATGGGGCAGGAATTATTTAACGCTATTGTGCTGGGCCTCGCTGTGGTCATGCTGGCATGGCACAACATCTGGATGTCTTCGCATGGCGCCGAACTGGCCAAAAATGCACGGTCGGTAGGAGTTGCCATAAGTGATGGCCGTAGCGAATGTTCGGTATTATTGGTTATAGTTGGGCTGGCAGTGCTGCGCGAAGGATCGGAAGCCACATTATTTCTCTATGGAATAGCGGCGTCGGAAGGAGCTGGGGCGTTACCCATGTTGACTGGCGGTTTAGCTGGATTGCTGGTCGGTGTGGTCGTCGGATATACGATTTACGCAGGTTTGTTGCGTGTTCCGATGCGCTGGTTTTTTGCGGCAACGGGTATGCTGATACTGTTTCTGGCTGCGGGCATGGCCTCACGCTCGGCGCATTTTTTAATCCAAGCCGACTTGCTGCCTAGCTTGTCTGATCCTATTTGGGATACCTCAGCAATGCTTTCTCAGCAATCAATATTTGGCACATTGCTCCATATTTTGGTCGGCTATGAGGATAGGCCAGCAGGTATGCAGCTAATTTTTTATGTGACTGCGTTGACGCTTATTGGAATAGGCATGAAGTGGGCTGGCCGTCCGCGTCGGCCAATCCATAAAAATGAAGTTGCAATGAAACGATCATAATAGGGTGTTCAATGCTTGGCGAAGCGCGGGACTGCCCGCATAGGCATCTGATTCGCGAACGCAGTTATGGCCACCTCTAAAAATCCAAACTCCGTCACTATGCTGCGTTGCTCACAAAAAATCACTCCTTACATATTATATCAGTAGTGTCCGGAGATTTAATTAAACAAATTCAATTGGTTATAGTTTTGCTGTGTGATCATTTGCGTCTCCGTATTTTTAACTAACTGATCGAGTGGTGTTTTCTCAAAAAGAGCCAAGCTCAAAATCTGTAGGATTGTGTAAAGCGTCGCGTCGGTGTTGAGACGTTTTTTCACGATGGCGACCAAGACATAAACCGCGATAGCGATCCAGATTTGCGTCTTGACCGCATTCTCGGTAGTGCCGTAGAAGCGCTTGATGCGAAGATGTTGTTTGATCCACTTGAAGAACAGTTCGACCTGCCAGCGACAACGATAAAGCTGTGCGATGGTCAGCGCAGGCAAGTCGAAGTTGTTGGTCAGAAAGACCAGATGCCGGTCGTGTTTGGCATCGTAGAACTTGATGCGGCGCAGGTGTTGCGGATAATTTTTGCAGGCTTTGACCGTGGCCAAAGTAATCATCTGATCGCAACGTAGCCCGGTGGATTTGTCCACGTCGCGCGAGCAGACGCGATGAAAGAGTAGATCGGACTTGGCGCGGATCACAAAGAACGCCTGTGCTTGATGCATCTGATACAAGCGCGCGAAGTCGGTGAAGCCCCGATCCATGATGTAAAAACTGCCCGCTTCGGGGATCAGGATGTCGAGCACATTGACCTCGTGCATCTTGCCGTCGCTGACATGGATGAAGGTTGGGATGTTGCCGCGCAGGTCGAGCAGCGTATGCATCTTGACGGCGGCTTTGGTGGAGCGGAAGCGCGCCCAGGGAAAGACGGAGAGACACAGATCGATGGTGGTGGTGTCGAGTGCGTAGACGGTCTGTTCCAGTTCCACCGCAAAACTGTCGCTGGCGTAAAGTGTTCTGGCAGTCCGGATCAAGCTCATCGCGAAATCCATGTAGATGCGCCAGTCGCGTTTCTCGTTGGCATCGGCCAGTGTGCTCTTGGCAATGTTGCCACGGATGCCCAGGTGGTAAAGCTTGGCTTGGTGGGCGCGTAGACTGGTTTCGATGTCGCGCAGGCTTTCGCGGTAAGTCAGTTGTGCGAAGGCCATGCAAAGGAATTG
>JANPNS010000149.1:0-1867 GCA_031427575.1 Gallionellaceae bacterium | reverse complement strand
TTACATATCACATATGCTGCGTCGCAATTTTTCGCTCGCGCCTTGTCTGGCTTATAACCAGCCTGCGTGTGTTGTTGGGGCTTCAGCCCCTTACAACCACGGCGTGCCCCCTGCGGGTGAACTTGGCTACCGTCTTTTGGTAGCCAAGTGGAATGGCTAGTAGTTTCATCAGAAACTTGAATTTTTAGAGGTGCCCCAATGTTTTGTTGCGCTGAAAGACGCTGCAAGTCCGGATAAGTTCATTTGGACTATCCTCGAAACTCAGCTTCACTGCACTTTGATGCAAGATGGGCACATCTAAAAATCCAGAGTTCACCCAAATGCAAGGCGCGGAAAAAATTTTAGTTCCGGCCAACCTAAAGGTTACCCTACACTGAAACTACGTTTTACCGCGCCGCATATGTTTTGATATGTTAGCAAGAAATTTTTTTCGCAACGCAGCAGTTGGGATACAACGCAGTTGC
Organism: Gallionellaceae bacterium; assembly: GCA_031427575.1. GTDB lineage: Bacteria > Pseudomonadota > Gammaproteobacteria > Burkholderiales > Gallionellaceae > Nitrotoga. The sequence goes on along the minus strand of JANPNS010000149.1, from coordinate 1,403 downwards.
TGTGCAGGCTAACCTTTAGGTTATGCCGCAACTAAAATCTGGATTTTTAGAAGCGTCCATATGGCATATTAGGTTATATTGAGCCATACACACAACCCGCTCAAACATAAGGGCACCTCTAAAAATCCAAACTCCGTCGTGATACTGCGTTGCTCACAAAAAATTACTCCTTACATATCAAATATATGCGGCGTCGCAATTTTTTGCTCGCGCCCTGTCTCGCTTAGGATTTTGAATTTTTAGAGGCGCCCATAAATGTCAGTCACAGCTGCAATAACCTTATCCGCACGCAACCTGACCCGCCGCTTCGGCCAGCGTGAGGTTATCCACGGCATATCGCTGGACCTTAGACGCGGCGAGGTATTGGGCCTGCTCGGGCACAACGGCGCGGGCAAGAGCACCACATTGCAAATGCTGACCGGCGCGTTATTGCCGCATTCGGGACAAATTGAAATATGCGGTTTCGACCTGGTGCGCCAACCCAAGGAAGCCAAAGCGCGCATTGGTTTTTTGCCGGAAACGCCGCCGCTGTACCGGGAAATGAGCGTAGATGATTACCTGACATTTGCTGCCAGGCTGCGCCGCGTGCCGCGCGCGCAGATCGCGCCTGCCTTGACTGAAACCAAGCACCGCTGCGGCTTGCAAGACTCCGGCAGAAAAATCATTGGCACGCTTTCCAAAGGCTATCAACAGCGCGTCGGCATCGCCCAGGCGCTGATCCACCAGCCTGAGGTGATCATACTCGACGAGCCCACCGTCGGCCTCGACCCGTCACAGGTCCGCGACATACGCGCACTGATCCGCGAACTGGGCGATGCGCACAGCGTCATCCTGTCCACTCATGTGCTGGGAGAAGTGGAAAGCATTTGCGACCGGGTCGAGATCATGCACCATGGCTACCTGATTTACGGTGACAGCAGCGCCAAGATGCAACAATATGGCCATCAGCCCGGTTTCATCGTCACCCTGCGCTCACCCCCCAATCTTGCAGAATTGCAAGCCATCGCGGGGGTGCAGCAAGTGGAACAGCTTTCCGCCACGCAATTTCGCGTTTTGCACACTGCGGAAAGCAACTCCGGCGCGCTACTGCTGGCACTAGCCGCACAACAGGGTTGGCAGGCACAGCAACTCACGCCACTACAAGCAAAATTAGAGGACGTGTTCGTACAACTCACCCAAGGTGAACCCGCATGATTTTTACTATCGCCAGCAAAGAATTCCGCAGTCTGTTCGCCATGCCTTCGACCTGGCTGATTCTGGGCGCGCTGCAATTCATCTTCGCCTGGTTCTTTCTGGCGCGCATTGATGCCTTCCTGCAAGTGCAGGCGCAACTGGCGCAGATAGCCAACGCGCCGGGCGCCACCCTGGCCGTGGCGACGCCGCTGTTCGGCACCATCGCGCTG
>JANPNS010000148.1:0-11883 GCA_031427575.1 Gallionellaceae bacterium | reverse complement strand
CCCAGATAGACCGCATTGCCGTAGGAATCAGCCAGCACCTGAAATTCGATATGGCGCGGATTTTCCAAAAACTTTTCCATGTACACCATGGGATTGTTGAATGCCGCCTGCGCCTCGCTGCGCGTCATGGTCACGGCGTTGAGCAAAGCGGCCTCGGTGTGTACCACGCGCATGCCGCGCCCGCCTCCGCCGCCGGAGGCCTTGATGATGACCGGGTAACCAATAGTGCGGGCAATCTTGACGATTTCAGCCGGGTCTTCCGGCAGTGCGCCGTCCACGCCAGGCACGCACGGCACGCCGGCTTTCTTCATGGTGATCTTGGCGGTGACCTTGTCACCCATCAAACGGATAGTCTCCGGGCGCGGGCCAATGAATACAAAACCGCTCTTTTCCACACGCTCGGCAAAATCAGCGTTCTCCGACAGAAAACCATAACCGGGATGAATGGCCTGCGCATCAGTGACTTCCGCCGCACTGATAATGCCGGGAATGTGCAGATAGCTTTGTGATGAGGGTGCAGGCCCGATACAGACCGATTCATCGGCCAGCTTGACATACTTGGCGTCGGCGTCAGCCTCAGAATGAACCGCTACCGTCTTGATGCCCATCTCGCGGCAGGCACGCTGAATGCGCAAGGCAATTTCGCCTCGATTGGCGATGAGAATTTTTTCAAACATGGCTAAGCAATAATGAACAACGGTTGACCATACTCTACAGCTTGTCCGCTTTCCACCAGAATGGCCTTGATAACGCCACTTTGATCTGCCTCAATTTCATTCAGCAGCTTCATGGCTTCTATAATACACAGGGTCTCGCCCACATTTACATTTTGACCCACTTCTACAAAAGCCTTGGCGCCGGGAGAGGGGCAACGGTAGAAGCTGCCGACCATGGGTGATTTAACGACGTGCCCTTCCGGTGCGGCCGGCTTGGCTGGCTCCGCAGCCGCAACGGACATAACAGCCTGCTGCGCCGTGGCGGCAGCCATTTGCAGCGAACTGGCATGGGCTTGCTGCATGGTTGCGGTTGGCGTACGGGTGATACGCACCCGTTCTTCGCCTTCGCTGATTTCCAGCTCGGCTATGCCCGAGCTTTCGACCAATTCAATCAAGGTCTTGAGTTTGCGTAAATCCATAATAACTAACTCCTAATTGGGCGCTGCAGCGCATATTGCAGTGCGAGTTCGTAGCCGGTAGCGCCCAGCCCGCTGATGACACCGACGGCAATATCCGAGAAGTACGATTCCTTGCGAAACGCTTCGCGCGCAAACACATTGGACAGGTGAACCTCAATAAACGGAACGGCCACTGCGACCAGCGCATCGCGTAGCGCGACACTGGTATGCGTGTAGGCGGCGGGGTTAATGATGATAAAGTCAGTGCCATCCTGTCGCGCCAGCTGTACACGATCCACCAGGGCGGCTTCGGCATTACTCTGGAAATGCAGTAATTTTGCACCTGCCGTTTGAGCTAATTGCTGCAATTTCTGGTTAATTTCGGCTAACGTGATACGGCCATATACCTCCGGCTCACGCTGACCTAGCAGATTCAAATTAGGGCCATGAACGACCAAAATGGTTTTCATGTGCGCAGTTTGCCGCAAATTGGGGGGGGTTGTCTAGTAGTTAACCGAAATTATACTGATTCTACTTTCCCGCCGGGCAGGAATGGAAACTACAATCTGGCGTTTTGCAACGACTGCAGGAATTGCTCGGGTCCCTGATACCCCAATACGCGCTGATCGCCCTGTTCGTGCCCTTGCGCATCGAAAAACAGAATGGCCGGGGGGCCGTACAGCTCAAAGCGTTGCAGCAGTGCTTTGTCCTCGTCATTGTTTGCAGTGACATCGGCTTGCAGCAATAAGGTGTTTTTCAGTTGTGCCTGTACCTTGGCGTCGGAAAAAGTGAAGCGCTCCATTTCCTTGCAGGACACGCACCAATCGGCATAAAAATCGAGCATTACCGTCCTGCCGCGCGCCTGGGCAAGACGCGCATCAAGCTCTGCCACATTTTTAATGCGCTGGAATTGTAAGGTGCTGTGCGCCGCCGCCGAGTTGCCTCCTAGCGCCCCTAGCGGGCGCAGAATGTCACGTGCGCCGGAAAGGCCGCCAATCAGGTAGGCAATGCCGAACAGCAGGGCAAGTATGCCTATCCCTTTCCATAGTTTATGCCAGCCTGAGGCGTTGTGCGGCAGCGCATCGAGCGCGTGCATATATATGGCCGACACAACCAGCAACACAGCCCACAGTAGCATCTGCACACCTAACGGAATAAGTGTTGAAATGAGCCAGATGGCAACGGCCAGCAGCAGTACGCCGAAGAAGCGCTTGACCGACTCCATCCATGCACCCACCTTGGGCAGCAAGGTTCCGGCCGAGGCACCAATCAACAACAGCGGTAAACCCATACCCATAGCCAAAGCGAACAGTGCAGTACCGCCCAGCAAAGCATCCTGTGTTTGCCCGATATATAACAGAGCCCCCGCCAGCGGGGCGGCAACGCATGGGCCGACAATAATGGCGGATAAGGCACCCATCACAAACACCCCGCTCAGGTGACCGCCATGCAGGCGGTTGCTGGTGTTGGTCAGCCTGCTTTGCAGGGCAGCCGGCAGTTGCAGTTCGTAAAATCCGAACATGGATAGGGACAACAGCACGAATATCCCAGCAAAACTCCCCAGCACCCAGGGTGTTTGCAGGGCATTGGTCAGCAGCGTGCCGGACAGCCCGGCGGCCACACCGACTGCGGCGTAGGTCAGCGCCATGCCCAGCACGTAGGCCAGCGACAGAATAAATCCGTGCATTTTGGTCAGGTGGTGGCCACGCCCGACTATGATGCCGGACAGGATGGGCATCATGGGGAGCACGCAGGGAGTAAAAGCGAGCAGCAATCCAGCGCCGAAGAAAAATGTCACTATCAGCCAGTAGTTGCCTTGCTTGAACAAGCGGGCAATCTGCAAATTTTCATTTTGTGGAGTGCTGCTGCCAGTAATAACGGGCGGGGAAGCGGCGGGTGACTGTTGCGCTGCCACTGTTACGCTAGTCTTTGCCAGGGGCTGGGTATTTATATTCTGGGTAGCGTCAGGCAGTGCGATGCTCAGTTGCTTATTGCTGGGCGGATAGCACAAGCCCTTATCACTACACCCCTGATAGGTCGCGTCCAGCAAAATCGTTTGTGCTGCCTTGCTAATGCGCTCCAGCGTAATTTCGGCCTGGAACGACTGATGAAACACCTGAACATTGCCGAAATTGGCATCCAGTTTCATTTCGCCTTGCGGCATGGTTACTTTGACAATTTTGACGCCCGCTGCCTTGGCAGACTCCGGGGTAATGGTGAAAGCTGTTTTGTCGCGATATAAATAGTAGCCGGGGGTAATCCTCAGGTCAGCCATCAGGGTGTGCCCATCGCGCACGGTGATGCTTATCCCGAATGCCTGATCGGGAGGTAAAAATTTGGGCTGCTTGGCGGTGCCAAGCAGCGGCAAACGATCCAGAAAGCTTTCGGCATGTAGCGATGGGGTCGCGGCAAAGCACAACACTAGCAATAATACATGACGCATGGTTTTCATTTTTCTGCTGCCCTCATTTTTCTGTAACGGACGCCTGGGTTTCTTGTACTACCCATTGCAAATAGCCGGGCAAACCCGTATCTACCGAGACCGCAATTATCTCGGGAAGTTCATAGGGATGGTGTGCACAAATAACCGCTTCAAGGCGGGGGTAAGCATTGCGCGTAGTCTTGATCAGCAGCGGCACTTCGCTGACGGACTCTATTTTACCTTGCCAGCAATATACCGAGTTGCATTCGGCCAGCATGTTGACACAGGCAGCGGCGCGCGTTTCGATCAGCGCATTCGCCACGCGCCGGGCGCTGTCGCGATCCGGCAAATTGGTTATGACCAAAATTATTTCATCCATATGGCCACCTCTAAAAATTCAAAATTCTAAGCTAGGCAAGGCGCGAGCAAAAAATTGCGGCGCAGCATATGTTTGATATCTAAGGAGTAATTTTTTGGGAGCAACGCAGCATAGCGACGGAGTTTGGATTTTTAGAGGTGGCCATATTTTTGTAACCCGTCGACAACTGCTAACACCAGCTTTATGACGCATTCACACGAGCGCAGCGTATGCCCAGTTGCAGCAGTTCATCCCACGCATCACCTGGGCGCAGCCCCTTTATCACCTTGTCCACATGCGCGGCCTGACGCAAAGCACGTTCGGCTACGGCCGGACTGAAGCGCCGTAGCGCTCGTTCCACCAGCTTCTGCCGCACACCCCACACACGCGCATCGCGTAGCGCAGAATTCAAATTGCCACTACGTTGCATGGCGCGTAAAACTTTGCCCAGCGTGCGTATGTCTTCAGCCAAAGCCCACAGGATCAGCACAGTAGCCGTGCCTTCTGCGCGCAGGCCATCGAGAATGTGCGCGTAACGTGCCGCGTCGCCTGCCAGCATAGCTTCGGACAATTTGAATACATCATAGCGCGCCACGTCCATCACCGCGTCTTTTACCTGCTCGAAAGAAAGCTGCCCGGCGGGAAACAGCAGGGCAAGTTTCTGAATTTCCTGATACGCCGCCAACAGATTCCCTTCCACTTTCTCGGCCAGGAATACCAGCGTGTCAGGGTCAGCAAATTGTCCCTGTTGCTTCAGCCGACCGGCTATCCAGCGTGGCAGTGCACTCAGTGCGATTTCATCGGCAGCGATAATGACGCCTTGCTCTGTCAGCGTGGTAAACCACTTGCTGCTCAGGGCAGTTTTATCCAGCCGTGGCAGCGACACCAGGGTAATCGTCTCTGCATTTAAATGTTGGCAATAATCCTGCACGGCCTGCGCGCCTTCCACGCCCCGGCTTGCCAGAGGGGATGCGCAGATCCACCAGCTTGCGCGTGGAGAACAGTGACAGGCTTTGCGCGCTATTGCGCAACTCGGCCCAGTTGAATCCTTTCTCGGCTATCAGTACTTCGCGTTCGCTATACCCTGCTGCGCGCGCCGCCGCGCGGATCGCGTCTGCAGCTTCGATCGCCAGCAACAGCGCCTCACCGTGAATAACATACAGCGGCGCAAGCCCTTGGGCAAGGTGGCGCGACAGGTCCTCGTCGGCGATCCTCATGGTTTCAGCTGTGGCGGCTTGGCGTGATTCAGGCGACGCAACATCTGCTGCACCGCATCGCTACGCATGTCCTGGTAGAGCAGCGCCTCCTCCTGCTCTTTGCCCAGAACTTGTGCATCGTCATAGGATAAGTTGCGCAGCAGCACAATTTCCTCGGCGGGGAGCCACTCCTGTTGCATAGGGTCGTAAGCACGGAACGAAATGCTGAAACGTAACTGGAATTCGCGCACACGGCCAGCACTGCTCAGAGAAAGAATCTGTTTGCCCGTTGTCTCAGATACAATATTCAGTGTCAGTTGCGCAGTATCGGGCGAAGCGGCAAGCTGCACACCAGCAGCCTGTACGGCACGCTTCAACTCACCGATAAAAGGGCTATAGTCGCTGGCCGACTGTATATATAGCGTCTGGAACGGCAAAGCAAACGCACCCTGTCCGCGCAAATGAAAGCCGCATGCACTCAACAAGAAGAACGTCAATACAGTCAGGATTATGCGGGTCATTTTATCGGGTCATATGACAACGTTGATCAGCCGCCCCGGCACCACGATAATTTTTTTCGCGGTGCCGCCAGCAAGCAACCTCTGCACCGCATCATGCGACAAGGCAAGCTGTTCCAGCGTAACCAAGCTGGCATCTTTCGCGACGCGCAGGTTGCCGCGCAGCTTGCCGTTCACTTGAATGACCAGTTCGATTTCGTCCTGCACCAGCGCTGCTTCATCCACTTGCGGCCACGAGGTAGCAAGGATGTCATCGCCGTAGCCAAGTTCCTTCCACAAGGTTTGTGTGATGTGCGGCGTGATCGGCGCCAGCAGGCGCAACAGGATGTTAATGCCCTCTGATTTTAGGGCAACTTGAGGTATGAACCAGACAGGAACCGATACCCCCCCTCTTAGAGCAGGGTCAGGTAATCGATAAAGTATGTTAAGAATTTTCATGCAGGCCGCAATTACAGTATTGAATTGATGCCTATCAAAATCGTAATGTGCCTGCTTAAGGTGTTCATGTATTTCACGGCGTGCCGCTCTAAAACTATCAGAAGCATTTTCCCAATTGAAAATAAATCTCTCTGGTGGATGCCTCATACTGCGGTTGTGTAAATCAATTGGGGTTCCATTTTCATAGGCGAATGACCATATTCGCTTGAGAAAACGGAACGCCCCTTCCACACCCGCATCATTCCACTCCAGTTGCTGGTCTGGCGGTGCCGCAAACATGGTAAACAGGCGCGCCGTGTCAGCGCCATATTGATCAATGATGGCCTGCGGATCCACGCCGTTGTTTTTGGACTTGGACATTTTTTCAGTGCCGCCGATGATGACTGGCTGACCATCAGCGCGCAGCGTTGCGCCAACCGGGCGTCCACGATCATCTGTCTTTACATCCACATCCGCAGGATTGATCCACAACTTTTTTCCTGCCTCAGCTTCGCGGTAAAAAGTGGGTGCGATCACCATACCTTGCGTTAGCAGATTTTTGAATGGTTCGTTGAGGTTTTGAGCCGCACGTAGTGCGCCGTTCGCTCCCTCTCCCACTAACCCTCTCCTCAATCCTCCCCCCAAGGGGGAGGAGGCGATCGTCCCTTCCCCCTCGGGGGGAAGGTTAGGATGAGGGTGAATTTCGAAAGGGCTGGGGAGAGGGCTTGCAGGCATTCCAAACACCCCTTCATCGCGCATCAGCTTGTGAAAAAAACGCGCATACAGCAAATGCAGAATCGCATGTTCGATGCCGCCGATGTATTGATCCACCGGTAGCCAATGTTTGGCGCGCTCATCCACCATGCCGGTAGTGCAATCCGGGCTGGTGAATCGCACGTAATACCAAGATGATTCAACGAAGGTGTCCATGGTGTCGGTCTCGCGCTTCGCCTTGCCGCCGCACTGTGGGCAGGCGGTCTCAAAAAATTCCGGCATCTTTGCCAAAGGTGAACCCGCGCCATCCGGTACCACATTTTCCGGCAACACCACCGGCAACTGATCATCCGGCACTGGCACATCGCCGCACTGTGCGCAATGAATGATCGGAATCGGGCAACCCCAATAACGCTGACGCGAAATGCCCCAATCGCGCAGGCGAAACTGAACTTTCTTTTCTCCCAAACCTTTTGCTTGCAGGTCAGCGGCGATGGCATCTACGGCCTGCCCATAATTCAGCCCGTCGTATTTGCCGGAGTTAACGCACACCCCGCGTTCCTTGTCGGCATACCATTCTTGCCATTGCTCAGTCGTGAAAGGCAAAATCGCCCCTAGCCCCCCTTTTTCAAAGGGGGGGACGCTGGATGAGTAATTTGCAGATCGGGGGGAATTATTTCCCCCCTTTGGAAAAGGGGGGTTGGGGGGGAGAGCTTGCGAGGAGGCGTGCTTTTGAATAGCGAGGATTTGTATTGCCTGTTTTATCGGCAGACCATATTTTTTGGCAAATCCAAAATCGCGTTCATCATGCGCCGGCACGGCCATCACCGCGCCTTCGCCATAACCCATCAGCACATAGTTGGCGACCCATACCGGCACTTGTTCACCAGTCAGCGGATGAATGACGTTGATGCCGGTCGGCATACCCTTCTTCTCCATCGTGGCAATATCCGCTTCGGCCACACTGCCCTGCTTGCATTCTTCTACGAACGCAGCGAGCTTGGCATTGCTTTGCGCAGCATGCATCGCCAGAGGATGTTCGGCGGCAACGGCAACAAAGGTGACGCCCATGATGGTGTCGGCGCGGGTGGTATAGACCCACAGCAGCGCTTTCTCCCCTCTCCCGCTGGCGGGAGCACCAAAGGCAGGCAATCCACTGGCCAGCAAGCTGGCCGTGGAGTTGACACAGCCGGATGCGGAATTGACACAAGGGCTGGGGGAGAGGGTATCGGCGACAGCCCTCTCTCCTGACTCTCTCCCGTTTACGGGAGAGAGGGACGCAGTCCCGGCTTCGCCGGGAATTTCAAAGGCAAAACGCACCCCAAAACTCTTGCCTATCCAATTGCGCTGCATGGTCTTGACCTGCTCCGGCCAGCCCGGCAAGTCGTCCAGACCTGTGAGCAGCTCTTCGGCATATTGCGTGATGCGAAAAAAATACATCGGGATGTCGCGCTTTTCCACCAGCGCGCCAGAGCGCCAGCCGCGCCCGTCTATAACTTGTTCATTGGCCAACACGGTATGGTCTACCGGATCCCAATTGACCGAGGAAGTCTTCTTGTAAATGATGCCTTTTTTGAACAAGCGCGTGAACAGCCACTGCTCCCAGCGATAATATTCCGGCTTGCAAGTGGTCACTTCGCGTGACCAATCCACACCCAGGCCGAGTGACTGCAATTGCTTCTTCATGTACTCGATGTTGGAGTAAGTCCACGCAGCGGGCGGCACATTGTTGTCCAGCGCAGCATTTTCGGCGGGCAGACCGAAGGCATCCCAGCCCATGGGCTGCATGACGTTATAACCCTTCATGCGGTGATAACGGCTCAACACATCGCCAATGGTGTAATTGCGCACATGCCCCATATGCAACTTGCCCGATGGGTAAGGGAACATGGACAGACAATAGTATTTGGGCTTATCGCTCTGTTCTGCGGCACGGAAGGCTTGCTGCTCTCCCCAATATTGCTGCGCGGCGGCTTCGATTTCTTTTGCTTGATAATTGGGATGCATTTTTGCGGCGCTGGCTTTAGTTTGGATAGACCGCCATTATAGCGGCATCGTCAGGGTGGTATAGGGTCGCTATGTCAAAGGAAGGCATTCTGCTAGAATTGCCGCCTAAAAATTTTTTACATCCCTCCGGGAGTTTTATCCATGTCCAAAAAGTACCCCGTTATTGCCGTAACCGGCTCGTCCGGCGCTGGCACGACCACTGTCAAGCGCGCTTTTGAAAACATCTTTCGCCGTGAATTTCGCCGTGATCGGGTAAAGGTTGCCGTAATTGAAGGTGACAGCATGCACAGCCTGGATCGTATGGCATTCCGTGCCGCCATGGCGGAGGCAGCCAAGTCGGGCAATCATTCGTTCAGCCACTTTGGCCCGGAGGCAAACCACTTCGACAAAATCGAGGAGACCTTCAAAACCTTCGGCGCGACTGGCACATGTAAGCGCCGCTACTATATTCATAGCGAAGAAGAGGCGAAAGAATTGAACGCGCGCTTTGGCACCAAACTGACCGCCGGCCAATTTACGCCCTGGACAGATATTGAGCCCGGTTCCGACCTGCTGTTTTACGAAGGTTTGCACGGCATGGTAAAAACCGACACGGTGGATGTGGCCAAGCACGTTGACCTGAGCATAGGCGTCGTGCCCATTGTCAATCTGGAGTGGATCCAGAAAATCCACCGTGACGGGACGGAGCGTGGCTATTCTGCCGAAGCGACAGTGGACACCATCCTGCGCCGTATGCCGGATTATATAAAATTCATTACCCCGCAATTCTCGCGCACCGACATTAATTTTCAGCGCGTGTCTACTGTGGATACTTCCAATCCCTTTATCGCGCGCGATATTCCTACGCCGGATGAAAGCTTTGTGGTAGTTCGCTTCCGCAATCCGAAGGGAGTGGATTTTCCGTACTACCTCAGCATGATTCATGATTCATTCATGTCACGCCCGAACACCATTGTCGTTCCTGGCGGGAAAATGAGTTTTGCGCTGGAATTAATTCTGACTCCTATCATGCAAGAGATGGTAAATAACAGAGACCAGTAATTTCTGGTAGTTCGTATCCATGGGGAACCAAGCCGTCGGCTTGGTTCCCCATTTTGTGCCACCTCATGCGGCGTCGGCTCCGATACCCTATGGCATAATCCCACCATGAATTCCACCCTCCTTTCCGGTCTCAACCCTGAACAACGCGCAGCTGTTACCTTGCCCGAACAATCGGCGCTAATCCTGGCCGGGGCGGGCAGCGGCAAAACGCGGGTGCTGACTACACGCATTGCATATTTAATCAGCACCGGCGTGGTCAGTCCGCACGGCATTCTGGCGGTGACGTTTACCAACAAGGCGGCAAAAGAAATGCTGACGCGGCTTTCTGCGATGTTGCCGATCAATATACGGGGTATGTGGATGGGCACGTTTCACGGGCTGTGCAACCGTATGCTGCGCGCCCATCATCGCGAGGCGAATCTACCGCAGACATTTCAGATTCTGGACAGCGGCGATCAGCTTTCGGCGGTCAAGCGTTTGATGAAGGCGATGAATGTGGATGACGAGAAGTATCCTCCTCGCGAAATGCAGAACTTCATCAGCAACAACAAGGACCAGGGTTTGCGCGCACAGGAAGTGGAAGCCTACGATCCTTACACGCGGCGCAAGGTGGAAGTGTTTGCCGAATACGATGCGCAGTGTCAGCGCGAAGGCGTGGTGGATTTTTCCGAGCTGCTACTGCGCTGCTACGAATTATTGTCGCGCAATACCTCACTGCGCGAGCATTATCAGGCACGCTTCAAGCACATATTGGTGGACGAATTTCAGGATACCAACAAGCTGCAATATCAGTGGTTGAAGTTGCTGGCGGGCGACAATAATTCCCTGTTCGCAGTGGGTGATGACGACCAATCTATCTATGCATTCCGTGGCGCGAATGTCGGCAACATGCAGCAACTGACGCGCGATTTTCATATCCAGAATGTAATCAAGCTGGAGCAAAACTACCGCTCCCACGGCAACATACTCGATGCGGCAAATGCGTTGATAAAAAATAATCGTAGTCGGCTGGGGAAAAATCTGTGGACGGCGGAAAACAAGGGCGAGGCGATACGCGTATATGAAGCACCGACCGATAGCGAAGAGGCGCGCTTCATCGTGGAAGAAATTCAGCAGCTCCAGCGAGAGGGAGTGCGCTTGTCGGAGATGGCTTTGCTGTACCGCTCCAATGCGCAGTCGCGGGTGCTGGAGCACGCGCTGGTTTCCTCTGGGTTGTCCTATCGAGTGTATGGCGGCTTGCGCTTTTTCGAGCGGCAGGAAATCAAGCATGCCCTGGCCTATCTGCGCCTGATGAAAAACAGCGGTGATGACAATGCATTGCTGCGCGTCATCAACTTCCCCACGCGCGGCATCGGTGCGCGCGGCGTGGAACAAATACAGGAAGCGGCCAAGCATAATAATTCATCGCTATACGATGCGGCAGCGCGGGCGGGCGGCAAGATTGCGACTTTCGTAGCACTGATCGAAGCGATGCGCAGCGCGACGCGCGAACTGCCGCTCCCGGAAATTATGGAGCATGTGTTGCAGCACAGCGGCTTGATGCCGCATTACCAAAACGAGACTGGAGCCAAACAACGCGAAGCCGAAGAGCGGCTGGAGAACCTGAACGAATTGATAAATGCCGCCACGCTGTTCGTGCATGAGAACGAAGACGACAGCCTGACCGCGTTTCTCGCCCATGCTTCGCTGGAAGCGGGCGAACATCAGGCCGGCGATTCGGAAGATGCCTTGCATTTGATGACCGTGCATTCATCCAAGGGGTTGGAGTTTCACACGGTATTCATCACCGGACTGGAAGAAGGACTGTTCCCCCATCAGAACAGCAAAATGGATGATGGGCTGGATGAGGAACGCCGCCTGATGTATGTGGCCATTACGCGCGCACGGCGCAGGTTATACCTGAGTTTCGCCCAGAGTCGCATGCTGCACGGGCAGGTGAATTACAGTTTGGTGTCCAGTTTTTTACGCGAGCTGCCGGAAGAGTTGTTGCACTGGATTACGCCACGTATAGTGGCACGCAATAACTTTAGCTCTTCTGGATATTCAACTGCTCTCACCCCCAAGTCCACTTCCATAAACATGAGAGGGTTGGGGGG